>JALVXO010000093.1 GCA_027022775.1 Campylobacteraceae bacterium | reverse complement strand
CAGCCCAGTGTTCTGGGTGAATGTTAAACATTATTTCATTTGGCAGCCTGTTTGAGTTTATTGCATTTATAATCTCTTGGGTGTGTTTAAACCCAAATTTTGCATTAGCTAAAACTCTATCTGCATTGGTCATTGGCACCAACGCATCTGATGTACCTTCTAATGCAATATTTGGGTTAAAGTTAAATTTATATTTTCTATCAACCCTGTCTCTTAAGTTTATCTTTTCATTATCCCAGCTTCTTCCGGCATCTGTGACATATAAAACTTTTGAAAAGTCTATATCAAAATAGGGTTCGCTAAGTATCCCGTATTTTTTGTAATCGTATATCTGCCAAAGCATTCTGCTGTCATATTTAGAAAGAGGCCTTCCATGCATTGCAATGCTCTTTACAGGGTAAAACTCTCTTAATCTGTTTAAGTTAAACTCAAAATCTTTAATAGCCTCTTTAAAATCCCCATTGCACTCTGCCAAAGATTCATAATGGTAAGCTATCTCATGATACATTGATGCTATTGCGTAAATAATTTCAGGTTTAAATGTCGCTGGCACTGTTCTAAAATAGTAAGTGGCTTTAACATTAAACTCCCTTTCTACTTTTGCCATCTCTAAAGCATTTGCAGGCCTTCTGTCAACATCATGGCGCATAAGCACTATTTTATTTGGTTTATCTTCGCTGCTAAAGTACTCTTTTAGAGTCATAAAAACATAACCCTGGGCTAAAAGAGACTCTAAAAGGCGGCGGTAGATTTCTAGGGTGAAATCGCGCATAAATACCCTTTTGTTATTTTTTTGCATATTCGTACACCAAAGCATCAGAAACCGCTGCATCGCGCTCTTTATCATCACTGTAATCCCCGCTCCAGAGCTGGCAGTCGGATTTTATAAAATCCAAAAGAAACTGGGTAACATCAATTTTCTCTTTTAGCATTATGTCCCGTTTTTTTAAAAAATACTCTTTTGAATTTTCCATATTTAAAATTTCCAGCGCCTTTTTTAAAGCTTTTTGGGGTTCATCGTAATGAAACAGCAACCCGTACTTCTCTTGTTCATCAATTGTGTATGCATTTATGGTATTTATAAAAATTGCAGGTGTTCCCAAAACTGCGCATTCGCTTGCCATTGTGGCGCCCTCTCCTATAAAAAGGGTTGCATAAGCCATAAGGTCATGTATTTTATGAGGGTTTATATTTAATTGAAACTTTTTTAAACTTTTTGGCAAATTTCCTTCGGAAGAGATAAAGAGTTTACAGTTTTTAGAGAGCTCTTTAACAAATTTCTCTTTAAACCCCGTTTTTATACCGCTTTGCCCCGCATCGTGCGTGGCATTCCACGAAACAAACCGCACCAGTGCAAATTTTTCGTTCTCTTTTAAACCAAGCTCTTTTAAAACAGAACTGTCGGGCTTAAACCTGTTTGGATGCAGATAAGCCAGTTCATGGTACCCGTCATATACAATAAGTTTGCTTTTATCTATAGTATCAGGGTATCCCGCAGAAGAGACAAATATTTTTTGTGTAAAAGGCAGATAGAGCTTAACCTGTTCCATGTTGAAAGTGTCTTCAAAAGTGTAATGGGGTTTTCTTAAAACATAAGCTGCATGCGCTGCATACATTGAGCCGGCGCTTAAAAACAGGTCAGGCTTAAATTTAAGGGCGGTTAATATCTCTAAAATATCAAATTTAACAAGTCCAAATATTTTGCCCAATACAGTTTTATATTTTTTGCCAAAATTTTTATATTCAAAACCGTACTGTTTTAGCAGTTTAATTTCGAACTCTTTGTCACGGCAGGTAAAAAGAATTTCGTGCCCCTCTTTTTGCATCTCTTTGGCAAAATTTCTAAATATGTGCAGGTGTGCCGGATGTCCTATGTCGATTAAAATTCTCATCTTCCATACCTCAACTTTTTATAAAATTTTTTAGCTTTAAGCTTTAAATAATTGATTAAATTGTCATTCCATATCTGCATATATGGAACCCTCTGGGTTGCAAACTTGCGGTAAAGCGGCTCAACTCCTGGCAGCATAGAGCCCTCAAAATCAAAATAATCACTCTTGTTGGAAAAATATTTAATTAATTCATAAATCATATATGTATTAGCCCCCCGCGGCATATTTTCGATGTCAATACCGTTTAGAAGGAAATAGGCAGATTTTGGTTCATAAACCACACCGGCAACCGCGACGCATTTTCCTTCGTAATATGCTCCCCAGCTGTAAAAAACCCCTTTTCTATGCAGCAAATCGATATAGTTTTTTAATTTTTCTTTTTTAAAAGGGGATTTGCCCCCTTGCCTTAAAAATGTTTTATTTACTAAATTCCATATATCATCGAAAGATATGTTCATCCAAATCTCAACACCGCTTTTTTCGCCTTTGTTTATATTGTTTTTTACAATTCCGTGGTGAAAATTTTGATAAATCTCTTCCAGGGTGTATTTTTTGTACTCTATCCGGTATGTGTAGCGGGTGGTTTGTGCAAACCCTTGCCAGTAAAACGGTATCCAGTTGTCAAAATTTGGATGGAAATAGTAATCAAAACTTTTAATTTTTTTGCACTCTTTGGCAATAAGCTCCATAGCTTTATACTCATTAGATTCCCGTTTATGCCGGTTAGGAGAGCCTTTTTCAAGCAAAACGCCAAGATATTTGTCAAGCATTGGGTTGGCATAAGTATTAATTTCATTTTTTGCTAAAACTATTCCGGCGATAATTCTGTTTTTGTTTTCAACTGTTAAAATTTCATACTCTGCTCCCAAAGCATCCAGATACCAGCTTTTTGAAAACAGTGAACCTTGCGGCGATTTGTCAACAAAACTGTCCCAGATATCATATTCATCTCTTTTTAATATTTTTAATTCCATCTTATCATCCTATTACCATAATCAAAAGTTAGCTTTGAAGGTTCTTCCCCTTTTTTAAAAAATGGAAAAAACATAAACATTAAATAGAGCGGGTAAAAAAGAATTGCCGAAGCAAAACTTGTAGCCAAAATTTCAATAACTATCCAGTACCACCCTTTAAATTTATAAATTAAACTCCACTGCTTAAAAGTGATAGAGAGTGTTATCAGCAAAAACAGCGTTCCCACAATCCCGTAATGCGCCATAAAGTCAGAAAGCCCGTTAACATGGGTAAGCCTTACGCCGCTTATACTAAACTGGGTTCTTTCAAACATCTGGCTGCCGTAACCAAGCACAGGCTCTTTTTTTAAATCCATCATATCGATAACAAAACTTCCAAACCTGCCTAAAGAGCGGTCTTCCATATCTGTTCTGTCATCTTGTACAAAAGCTACATATTTATCTTTTGTTTTATACTCATGAATAATTTTTTTTTCCAAAAAATCGGCTTTTGTAAAGGCTATTGCCATAACCGGAACTATAAGAGCCGCAGTAACAACTTTGTAAACAGGCGGTTTATTAAAAATGTAAAACGGGAAAACCGCAAAAAAAGTTACCGACAGTGTGGCTGTAGAAAATGTTGTTATCATTGCAATTAGATAAGTAATCATATATTTATCTATCAATTTAAATCTGTTTTCTATCAGCCTAAAAAACATTGCCAGGGTTAAAAATGTGCCAAACCCTTTAGGCTCCCAGGCAAACCCGGAGTTTCTGAACCTTCCGTAATCGTTAGTTGTAAAAACCATTATATTTTCATACCACCCCTCCCTGTAATCCAAAAAAGGGATATTATTCTCAACAATGCCTACTATGCTTTTAGTTAATTCATAATCATAAAGCTGCAAAAAGTACATCGGCAAAGAGATTAAAGAGAGCACATAAACAGTTTTTGTAAAGTATGGTATCAAACTCCTCCATATCATTTTAATTAAAAGATACGCGTGTATAAACCTTATTAATTCTCTAAAGGTTCTAAAATTTAAATGTCCAAACTTAAGCATATATATTACTGTAAGCAAAAGGTAAGCAATAATAAAATAGACAAAAGCTTTATCAAACTCATATCCTCTGATTAAAAAAATATAAAGTGTCGCAAAAAAAGCAAAAATCAAGGTTACATTGCTGATTGTAATCGCATTTGCAGATGCGCTTATAAAAAAAGCAACCAAGAAAAGAAAATAATCCACTTTTTCGCGACGAATAACCATTTACTTTCCTTTTGCCAACCCTAATGTAAGCAGTTTTCTCCACTGTCTTTTGGCGTTGTAATCTCTTATCTCTTTTTCGTAAGGTGTTACTTTTGCTGTTAAGAATCCTTGAATTAATCTGCAGCACCCTTTAATATCGCCATTTTTAACCGCCCTTTTTAAACCGCGCAGCACAACATAAGGCAAAATGCTGCCTGACTCTTTCATCTGTGCGCCGTAATTCCACCAGTCGACTCTAGCTAGAGCCTCTCTGGGGGTTTGCATTTTGGCTTCGTTTATTGTGCGGGTTTTATAGCCGTGCGCCTGGGCATAATATATAGGATAACTCTCCCAGCCGTAGTGGATATTTTTAGAACGCCGCCCAATTTCGCTCCAGAAACTGTTTCTAATCAGCCTTCCAGAGCCTCTTACAGCATCGTAATTTGTATATATCTCATTCTCCACCCCGGCGCACATTACCAGTTTTTCATCTTTTTCCATTGCATCAATAAGCAGTTTTAAATAATCTTTTGCAAAATATGTATCTGCCCCCACAACCATAAGATATTTATATGAGTTTAC
This sequence comes from Campylobacteraceae bacterium, assembly GCA_027022775.1. GTDB lineage: Bacteria > Campylobacterota > Campylobacteria > Campylobacterales > Sulfurovaceae > JAADEQ01. The sequence continues at coordinate 7,947 of JALVXO010000093.1, read as the reverse complement.
ATCTAAATTGTTATCGATATACTCATACCCGGCATTATGCGTATCTGCGAGCTCCGGTTTGCCAAGAGCCGAATAGCCTCTATCTGGCAGATTTACAACATGGCATCCAAGCTCTTTTGCTATCTGAGGAGTTCTGTCTTTAGAGCCGTCATTTACCACAACAATATAAAGCTCCTCCCCCGCATACTCTGCCGTTTCTCTTAAAGAGTTAACGGTTTTTGCTAAATATTCTTCTTCATTTTTTGCCGGTATAACTACAGGAATCATTTATTTCTCCTTGTTTATATTCTGCTTTATAATCCCTCTGTTTTGATGCTGAATTAAAATGAGATTAGAGCTAACAAAGTGGCTTCGCCTTTTTTTTAGCGGCGAAGCCGCAATAAAAACGCGGCGCAAGCCGCCCCTTGTTGGCTCTAAGCTCTAAGCTTTTTTACACTGTGATACTCAATCAGCGCTTCATAAACCTTCTTATAATTTCTCCATTTAATGGTATTATAGTTGCTATTATGCCACAAAATAACAGCTTCTCCGTTATATCTTTCAACTTGACCAATTAATTTAAAAAGCGCTTCTTGCATCTGTTTTGGAGAGAATTTTTCAATGCCGGTTGCATCCATAAAAACAAGCGGTTTCTCTTTTAGTTTTAAATGTTTTCTTGTTAAAAAGTTAAAAACTCTAAACTCGTAACACACCCCGCATCTAAAGCCATCTTCCTCGGCATAACTTAATGTGGAATCCCACTCCATGCCGTTATCTTCCCAAATCTGCCAGGTTTTGGGTATTTCAAAACGCAAATAGTGCTCTCTGCCAAATTTAATTTCTGTTTCGAAATTTTTTTCCAACTCCTCTTTTTCACGCTTGAATTGCTCAAAATCGTTATAAGCGTTATATGTCGGGTGTATCCCTATTAAATGGCCGCGCTCTTTAATTTTTTTGGCAACCGCTTTTGCCTTTTTAGAGCCGCTGAAATAGTCATTATCATATTTTGTCTGCCCTCTTCCCATAAAGAAAAAGTGAGACTTTACCCCGATTTTATCGCTTAAATCCATAATATAATCAAATGTGTCAAACGGGTCTTTTGCCCTTTTGCCCAAAACTTTAAAATAGTCAAAAACAGTTTTTACAATATCTGCAAAATTTGCTCTTTTTTTAATAATATCCCCGCCAAGCCGCATTAAAAACTTTTTAGGGGTGTCCCACGCTAAAATATGGTCAACATCGTGGGTTAGGGTTAGTTTATAGTTTCTGGTTTTTAGTTTTTGGTTAAAGTCTAGCTCAAAAAGCATATTTTTTAGCATTTCCAAATACTCATTAACCACAGGGCGGTGCAAAAAGTTAAATTTATGCGCCAGGCTTGCTGCTGCGGGGAACCTTTCATGTTTATCCCTGTTTTTTTTTGCATACTCTTCCCAGCGTGTAAGCATAAAGAAAATTGAGGCAAAAATATCTATGCCGCAGGTGATAGTTTTTGGTTTTTGGTTTTTGGTTTCTGGTTTATTGGTTCCGTAAATTATTGGTATATCTTCTTCGGGGGCAAATCTATTTTTGGCAAACTCTACATTTTTGGGGATATTTTCTTCTTTTAAATACTCTAAATCTTTTGGAAATTTATTAAAAAAATGGTCTTCTATAATAAGTTTATTCCCGTTTTCCAGCTCAATAACCCAATTATCAATTATCAATTCTCCATTATCAATTATCAATTTATAATCCGTTCCCAAAAACTCCCCAAAAACAGTATCTAAAACATATTTTCTCTCTGCAATATTGTTATTTGGAATATAAATTTTCAACATACCAGCCCCCTGCAAATTTAACTAAAGCTTATCTGTTTAAACACTCAATAACTTTTAACAGTTTCGAAGTTGCTTTTGTTACCTGAAAATAGGGGACCTGCTTAAATCCTAGTGACCTTGCGTGGCTCTCTATCTGTTGTATCATAGAACCTTCGAAATCTAAAACTTTCTGCTCTTTTGCTGCAAATTCAATTGCATTCCACTCCAATAGATTTTCCGCCCCGCTGCTTCTTAAACTAGGGTTTGCTCCGCTTGCCAAAAGATAAATTGAGTTGCTGTCATAAACCATATATAAACCCACATGAATCTCTCTGCTCTTTTTATCTCTTGCAAAAAGTATCTTTCTGCTGCTTCTCTCTTTGCAAGCTCTATCCAGCTTTAAAAAAAACTCTTTGGAGTATGAGAGTTTTAAATTCTGCCTTGCAAAAGTCATTTCTGCCATTTTATAAAAGCTATCTGCATCTTCGGACTCTTCCACATCAACTAATTTTTTGGCTTTCTTAATAGCTACTCTCGACTTTTTTTGCACAGAGTTTTCCCAAAAATTATCCAAATCTTCTATTTTATCAATTACATAAGTGTATTGGGTTGTCTGTTTGAACCCCTGCCAGTAAAAAGGGAGCCAGTTTGTAACGGTATAATTAAAATTTTGCTTAAAATAATCAAATTTAGGAAGCTGCCCTATTAAAGCGTTCATAACCTCTTTTTCCCATGAAAGCTTTTTATAATAACGCTGATTTTTTGGATATTTAATATATGGACCCAGTTTTTGGGTCAATTTTGGCTGGGCAACCATTTTAAAAATAGCTTTTCTTTTAATTATATAAGGCAAACTGCCCCAAATTTCCCCGTTTTTTTCATACAAAACCACATCCCAGTTATCCCCTGCAACTGCATCAAGCCACCAGTGCTGGCTAAAAATAGGAATGGGCTCTTTTTCGCAAAACTTTCTGTATTTCTCTTTTGAATTCATGAGTTGTTTCCTTTTGCCAAACGGTATGTAATAAAAAGAGAAATGGTATAACTGCTTATTCCATAAATTGTAAAGTATTTTAAATATTCCAAAAAATCGCTGTTTCTAAAAATATAAATCACCGCTGTCAATCCCAAAAAGTAAAACAGCTGCCAGAAAAACTCTATCTTTAAACCGTCAAAAATATCGTAAACTGCACTTAAAGAGACATAAATAAAACGGATAAAAAAAAGCGGGATTACAATTTTTGCATAAGTTCCGGCAACCGCCCACTGCTGCCCGAATACAAAAGTAAAAATATCTTCAACCGTAAAGTATAAAACTCCAAAAAACAGAACTCCAATTGCTAAAAGTTTTTTAAAAGTTTTTTTGTAAATATTTAAAGCATTGCCAAATTTACGCTTCTCTAAAGCCGCTTCCTGAAAAAACACCTGACCGACAGAGCCGCCAATAAGGCTGGAAGGCAGCCCCAAAATTCTTTGTACCAGGGCATAAAAACCCAGTGTTGCCACAGAGAAGAAAGATGAAATTAAAATATTGATAAAATGTATCGATAGAGAACCGGCAACAACCCCTCCCAGTGAATATTTTGGAAAATTTATATATTTTTTAGCCTGCTTTTTTATGGAAGCTAAAGATATTTTTGCCAAAAGCTCCCTGTTTGCGGCAATATTTTTAAGCAGTTTTAAATTTGCAGCCATTTGTGCCAAAATCTGCCCGCTCACAAGCCCTGCCGCACCCTGTTTAACAAAACCTATGCCCAGTTGCACCGCTGCTAAAACAACCGCTTTTGCCACTTTTGATTTTGCAATATCTTTATAGTTTTTTAACCGGCTGTTGTATTGGGTCAAACTGTTATAAAGCCCCACAAAAAAAACAGTAAATGGCGCAAAATAGAGCCAAAACCCTATCTCACGGTTTCCAAGCTGCTGGGTGATTTTTTCATTAAAGAGCAAAACTGCAATAAACAAAAACACAGAAACTGAAGTTGTAATAATTAAACTTAAAGCAAACAGGTTTATTGCATCTTCCTCTTTTTTAGGAAGCATAATTGCAAGTTCATAACGCCCGTTTGCCAGACTGCCAAAACTGGCAACAAGCGCCATAAACAGCGCAACCACCCCAAAATCTTCAGGTGTATAAATGCGCGTTAAAATCGGGCTTATCGCAATAGGGATGGCTTGCGCAACAGTTGTGCCGGTCATTAATGTTAAAACATTTTTTGTAAAATCCGATTTTATTTTAAGTTTTGCCATCATTTACGAACTTCTCACCCCTTTAATAATCAAAGCTTTCAGAAATTTAAAGAAATACTCAATGTCTGTTTTAATTGGGTTTTTTTCATATTTTTGCAAATATCTTTTTTCTGACTCAATTAACTCTTCAAAGCTTTTTGGCTGGTCAATATAGTAAGGGGGTATAAGCCCCGGTTTAAACCTGTTTCTATATCTTACAAACTCTTTTGGGTAAATTGAAAGCATTGAATCCCCAAGAGGCCTTACTCCTATTAATTTTAAATCCCCTTTAAAAAAGTTAATAACCATCGGAAGCTCATCTAGCCAGTACTTTCTTAAAAACTTTCCTATTTTGGTTATTCTAAAATCATCTTTAATGGTTCCGTCATCATTTAAACCGTTTACCCTTATTACATAATCTTGCAGATATTCAGAGTAAGGCTGCATGCTTCTTGCCTTATAGACATATATTCTTTTCCCCCCTTTTCCAGTGCGGGGCAGTTTAATTAAAAAAGAGTATTTTTTAGGAAGAAGAGAGTTTGGTATCTCTTTTATCTTTTTTAGTTTTACTCTTACTCTATTGCTGCTTTCATATACAGAAACAATATCAAATCCATAGTAGTAAAAAATCCCAAGATATACAGGATTAAACCTTACAACTTTTATTTTAAGTTTTACAAAACTGTTTAAGGGCATAGTTTTATTTAAATCCAGCAAAACTTCTGCCAAATCATTAGATTTGCACACTATTAAGCGGTTATGGTTTAAACCGTATCCTCTGTATTTTGTCTCTATGCCTACAAGTTTTACATTGTTGCCGGGTTTAATCTCTAATGTGTAAAACATCTCTATACTCCCTAAAAATGTAGCTTCTTTACTAGTATTGTGCCATAATGAAAGAAAAAAGCATTATAAAATTTCAAATTGACCGATTTTATTGATTTAAATCAATAAATGAAATTTTAAACAGGTTATAATATAAAATTTCTTTAATAAGTTCGCCAAAAAATGACACTTTTTAAATATTGGCGCTACGAACTTCTCACCCCTTTAATAATCAAAGCTTTCAGAAATTTAAAGAAATACTCAATGTCTGTTTTAATTGGGTTTTTTTCATATTTTTGCAAATATCTTTTTTCTGACTCAATTAACTCTTCAAAGCTTTTTGGCTGGTCAATATAGTAAGGGGGTATAAGCCCCGGTTTAAACCTGTTTCTATATCTTACAAACTCTTTTGGGTAAATTGAAAGCATTGAATCCCCAAGAGGCCTTACTCCTATTAATTTTAAATCCCCTTTAAAAAAGTTAATAACCATCGGAAGCTCATCTAGCCAGTACTTTCTTAAAAACTTTCCTATTTTGGTTATTCTAAAATCATCTTTAATGGTTCCGTCATCATTTAAACCGTTTACCCTTATTACATAATCTTGCAGATATTCAGAGTAAGGCTGCATGCTTCTTGCCTTATAGACATATATTCTTTTCCCCCCTTTTCCAGTGCGGGGCAGTTTAATTAAAAAAGAGTATTTTTTAGGAAGAAGAGAGTTTGGTATCTCTTTTATCTTTTTTAGTTTTACTCTTACTCTATTGCTGCTTTCATATACAGAAACAATATCAAATCCATAGTAGTAAAAAATCCCAAGATATACAGGATTAAACCTTACAACTTTTATTTTAAGTTTTACAAAACTGTTTAAGGGCATAGTTTTATTTAAATCCAGCAACAGTTGCGGCAGATTATTAGAAGAACAAGTTACTGCCTTTTTACTGCTGACTCTGTTTAATCCTTGCACTCTGCCAATATCGGCAGTATCCTCTTTAATGTAGAGGGTATTCATTGTCAATCCTTAAATCATCTCTTTTATCAGTTTCTCCGTATCTTCAAAACCCAAATTAAAAAGCGCATCAATCACGCTTAAACCTCCTTTAAACTCTTTGCACCCATTTTGCTGATAACTTTTTATGGAAAAATGCTGATATCTTAACTCCACCCCCTCCTTTAAAAAATTCTCCTCTTTTTGGTATTTTCTGGCTCCGTTTCCGCTTAAATAGATCTCTCCGCCCATCTTTTTTGTTATCTCTATCATTAAATCCTCTTTTGAGCAAGAGGTATCAAGTTCCGACTGCAGGGCGTACTCTTTTTGGATATTGAGTTTTTGTGCAATCTTTTTGATTGCATTTATATTGTAAGTGCTTAAATAGGACTCTTTGTTGAGTATTAACCCTTCTAAAAAAGTTACAACCTCATCAAAATATTTGCTCTTTTTATAGTACTGCACCAGTTTTTGGAAGTTTTTATCTTTGCTCTCTTCTTTAATTAGCAGCTCTTTAATTTTAATATTTGAGCTTCTGTTTTCAAGAGTGCATGTTAGCCATTTTTCCTGGCAGCTGCAAAGCACTTTGGTTCGGTTAACCACATTGCCCGAACTTGTGCGCGGATACTGCACAGCATCTAAAAATACAAATGTATCGCTTCTGTAAATTTTATTAAAGTAGCCAAGCCACGGGAAGTAGTTAGGCTGGTGAATAGCCACTGTTTTTTTCACCAAATCTCCTTTACTGTTTAATGCAAATTTTGGGTTTAAATAACCCAGCGTACCACTTCAAACGCTTCGGCATATTTGCATCCTATCTGCACGCCTCTGGCTTTTGCCAGCGAAAAAATAAACTCTTCGCTCATGTAATCCCGCATAGCTTGAGATTTATACTCTTTTAACGCTTCGCATTTTGCCTCTATATGTCTCTTTTCCAGTTTTACAAATGAAGTTGTATCAAATGAGAGATTGTTCCAAATGAGTTCATATCCCAGCAGCGTAGTATTTTTAAAAGCCCGTACTCCTTCTTGGGCGATTGTGGTGTGGTCTTGGTGGATATCGTGAAGCGACGGCATTAAAACCAAATCCGGTTTTATTTTCTTTTTATACTCTATTAAATTTTCTAAAATTTCCTGGCGCACATAGTTAAGTTTTCTAACCTCATAGCAGTAAATTATTAAATTTTCTTTTTTTATTCCAAGTTTTGCAGTTGCTTTTCGCACCTCTTGTTTTAGAATATCTTTAGGAAACCCTTCTGGAACCGATTTTTCTACAGTAGAAAAAGCAAAATAGTAAACATTTGCTCCAAGTTCAATAAGCTTGCTTATAGTTCCCCCCGCGCCAAGTTCGCCGTCATCTGTATGCGGAGCCAAAACCAAAACATTTTTAAATTTTGACAGCATATTTTCTCCTTTTTCCTAAAGAAACCTAAAATTTAACAAATATATTATCACTTTTTTATATCTGGCGCAGATTATATGACAAATTTAAATTTTTTAAAAATATCCGTAAAATCTTTGTATCTTTTTATTTTTAATATTCCAAAATGAAATATATGTCTGTCTATGTTTTAAAAAAAGAGATTTTGGCTGCAGTTTAAGGTCGAAGCCAAAGCGGTCGAAATAACCTCGGCGTTTGAAGCTGTGCAGGCAAAAGATTTTACCTCAATCCCTGCTGTCGATACAGAGAGTATTGCTTAATGCAAGTTTCGGGCAGAAAGAAGTTTATGCTTAAATTACGAAAAACAGGCAAATTGCTGTTTTTCGTAAAATTGTCTGTTGGCGATGAGCCTTTTATCTGGTGTATCTAAAATAGCGCCAAGGTGTTTTGGGGCTTCTTCCGCCGTTTTTAAGCACAGCCCACACTCTCCAGCGCCCTTTCTGTGCGCCTACCCACTCAAAAGTGTAACTTGTGCTGTGCACATTAACTCTTTTCCACGGTCTGCCTCTGACACTGTAGCACCATCTGTTTGCACGGCAGCAGTGAAGGCAGTCTATCTCTACAACATAATGGTCTACATGAGACATAGGAGTCCAAACCAGTGTTGTTACTCGCGGATAGTGATTAAACACTTTATTGTTTGCAGGTGAAATTTGACGTAAAAATTCAAGAGGTTCTCCAAGTTCAGA
>JALVXO010000092.1 GCA_027022775.1 Campylobacteraceae bacterium | reverse complement strand
GTTTTATATTAGTTAATGTAAAGTATACTTTCTACATAGGAATGCATTAAGTTGCTCTAATCAATTTTAGAGTCAATAAAGCTTTCAAGATTTAAAAAGGTGGTTAAAATGAAAACTATATTGAGATTAGTAGGAATTGCAGCTATTGCAAGTTCGGCTTTGTTTGCAGGTGGTGCGTTTGTTCCTGAACCTACCCAGCCAGATGTTGAACCGGTAGAACCAGCAATTGCAGAAATTCCGGAAACTAAACCGGAAGAGAGCAATATCCAGCCGTATTTCGGCGGTGCGTTAGGAACATCCAGTGCAAAAGTTCACAGTGAAGCAAAAGTTTGCGGCGGGTGCCAGTATGACAAACTCAATCAGACATCTAGCAAAGCTCCTGATAAAATTTTAAGATGGGGCGGCAGTGATGATTCATCTAGTGTAATGGCATTAGCCGGTGTTGAACTGAATGACTTTTTAGCTGTTGAAGGGCGTTTAACTAAATCGGTTTCAGATTATGAAATTAAAGATCACAAGCCTATTAGTTTTACTAATACCGCTTTATACCTTAAACCGCAATATAAATTTGAATTGGGTTCTATTTACGGATTGCTGGGGTACGGTATTTCAAAAATTAAATTTATGGGCGACACAACCACTTCATCAGGCTTCCAGTATGGATTGGGCGGAAGTTATAATATTAATGATGAACTCTCAGCGTTTGCAGATTATACAAAACTTTATGACGGTGGTAAAAAGATTTCTAAAGCTACCACAATGGGTGAGGTTAGCACATTTAATTTAGGCTTGCTATATCAACCATAATGTTAAAGAGGACGCCCCCTCTTTCCTCTTTAGCATTCCTTTTTTAATACATACAATATTTTATCGTAGCTTTCTAAATCATATAGTTTCATTGGGAGCTTTATACTCAGCTCCCAGCCACCTAACATTTTAAAAAATTCCTCGGAATAATGGAACTGTCTTATAGTTTGAACCTCTTTTTTGTAACAATTTTTGTCTCTCTCAAACAGAGTAAAAAACGATTCGTAAACCCCGCCTTCATAAAAACTCTCTATTGCCAAAAACCGATCACCGCTATCGCTTATAAAATTCCCCACAGCCACTTCGCTTAAACCAAACTCTGTATTAACATCAAAAATAAAATATCCGCCCTCTTTTACTACGCTTTTTAAATCTTCGAAAAAACCTATAAACTCTTGGGGAGTTAAATAGTTAACCATATCAAAAACAGCAGTTGCAATATCAAATTTTTGGTTTATCTCTTTTAACTCTAAAACATTAGCATCCACCCCATTCTCTTTTGCAAATTGCACCATTTGGGGGCTTTTGTCTATTCCGAAAAACTCTTTTTGAGGATATCTATTGCCCAGTTCCAATAAAAAATCTCCTCTTCCGCAGCCAATATCAATTAGTGAATTAAACTCCAGTTTTTCAAAGATTTGAAAGTAGTGTCTGTAAAGTTTAGGAGCAGCATCTTTAACCCCTATTAAATCCTCTATTTTTGCATAAAGGTCAAGCGCCTCTTTGGAATTTGGTTCAATCATAGCTTTTAACCGCCTTTTTTAAAAGGTTATAAAACTCTAAAATTTCACTCTTTTTCTCAAAAAAACTGTTTTTATTTGTAATTAAATGGGCAACTTCTTTAACAACTATAAGCCCGTTTTCTCGCATTATTGTACCTGTTTCAATAATATCGATAATTGCATATGCAAGAACAGCCAGAGGGCTAGCTCTATGTAACCGTAAAGCTTAATAATATCAACCCCGACCGCTTTTTTGGAAAAGTAATTTTTTGTAATATTAACCATTTTTATGGCAACTTTTATATCTGGACGTCCAGTCAAGCTTATCCTTTTTTTAATGACAATTGCTACTTTGCATTTGCCAATTTGCAAATCTAGCAAATTTACAATATCCAACTCTTTTTCTGTTATAACATCAAGCCCCGCAACGCCTAAATCTGCCGCGCCGTGCTTTACATAAGTTGGAATATCTTGATTTCTGACATTCAAAAAGGTAAATTTAGGCATTTCTAAAATAAGTTTGCGGCTTTGGAATTTAAATTGGGTATTGAAAGTTTCAGCCATCAAATCCATAGTCTCTTAAGCTATCCTGCCCTTTGGCAGCGCAATTGTAAGCATTTATTCTCCTTATTTTAAGTATAAGCAAAATTGTAAAATATACCGCATTAAAGTTAATGCTCATAGCCAAGAGCTAACAAGGGGCGGCTTGCGCCGCGTTTTATTATTTGCGGCTTTGCCGCTTAAAAAAAAGGCGAAGCCACCTTATTAACTCTTTGCTCTAAGCCCTTAGCTTTAAGCGCGGCACAGCCGCGCCTACTTCAAAAAAACTTTCTTCATCCCCTCAAAAATAAGCTCTTTAGAGTATATTGCATCCTCTAAATAGCCGGCAATCAATTCTCCATCTCCGCCGCAGCAGTATATTGGAAGCTTTTCTTGGTTTATATGCTTAATTGTTAAAATAATAGGGGCAATTATACCGTAACTTATTGTATCTTCAGTTGAGCTTTTTGGCAGGCTGTTTAAATCTATCTTTTCCAGCCTGTCTATTTTCAGCCGGGGTGAAATCTCTTCATAACTCTTTTTTAAGCGCCAAATGCCGGGCATTATAATACCGCCTGCAAATCTGCCGCCGATTTTTTTATCTACTGTAATTGCACTGCCGGCATCTATATATATTCCGTCACCCCTGCTTAAAAGCAGCGCTTTTCTGTCTGCCCCCATACCTTCATAAGCGCCTTCTAGTTTAATAAACGGGGCTAAATCGACCCAGTTTTTTTGCGCTTTTAATTTTTCTATATTTTTAGGATTTACATTAATATAGTAGAGTTTTTGATTTTTATAATTCTCTATTAAGTTTTCAAGAGGCAAATCTGCAACCGTTTTACCGTTATAAAAATGGGCAAAACGGTTTCCAATGTCAGCTAAAAGCATTATTCGTTAAAAGAGCCTACAGAGATTAATTTTTGGTATCTTTTTTCTAAAAGTTCATCTTTTGTAAGAGTGCTTAACTCTTTAACTGAATCTAAATAATATTTTTTAACCGCTTCTGCCGCGGCTTTTTTATCTCTATGTGCGCCAATTAGCGGTTCATCTATAATATCATCAACCAAACCGTGCTCTTTTAAACTGTCTGGTGTAATTTTCAAAGCTTTTGTAGCCTGTTCAACTTTGCTTGGGTCATTCCATAAAATCGCGCTGCACCCCTCTGGCGAAATTACACTAAAGACAGAATATCTCATCATTGCCAATTTATCAGCAACCCCGATAGCCAAAGCGCCGCCGCTTCCTCCTTCGCCTATAACAATTGAAATTAAAGGCACTTTAACCCCAGAAAGCTCCATTAGATTTCTGGCAATTGCTTCACTCTGTCCTCTCTCTTCTGCGCCAATACCCGGATAAGCACCCGGAGTGTCTATTAACATCAACACCGGAATATTAAATTTCTCAGCCAGCTTAACGGCGCGAAGCGCTTTTCTGTAACCTTCCGGATGCGGCATACCAAAGTTTCTTTTTAATTTGTTTTTTGTCCCGCGCCCTTTCTGTTCGCCAATAAGCACAGTTTTTTGCCCGTCAACCCAGCCTAAAAAACATACAATTGCAGGGTCATCCCTAAAAGTTCTCTCTCCGTGAATCTCTTGCGCATCTTCCATTATAAGGCGCATATAATCAAGCGCATAAGGGCGGTCAGGGTGTCTTGCAAGCTGCAGTTTCTGATAATCGCTTAAATTGCCGTAAACCTTTTTAACCTCTTTATCCAAATCTTTTTGCAATATCTCTACTGCAGCTTCATCTCCGCGCGCTTTAGCAGATTCTATAGCGTTTTGAATCTCTTCAATAGACTTTTCAAAGTCTAAATAGGTAGCCATTGTTTAACCTTGATACTTTTTAAAAATCACAACACCGTTTGTTCCGCCAAACCCGAAAGAGTTGCTCATAACATAATTTAACTCCGCCTCTCTGGCGCCCTCTGTAACATAATCCAAATCGCAATTTTCATCAGGGGTTTCATAATTAATTGTCGGAGGAATAACCCCTCTATCCATAGCCATAACTGAAATTACCGCCTCTATTGCGCCGGCAGCTCCAAGGCAGTGCCCAATCTGCCCCTTTGTTGAACTAACAGGCGGACAGTTCTCTTTACCGCCAAGCAGCTCTTTTATTGCAGCCGTTTCGTTTCTGTCATTTATAGGAGTAGAGGTTCCGTGCGCATTAATATAATCCAGTTTAGGCTCTCCAGCCATTTTGTAAGCTGCTCTCATCGCTCTAAGCGGACCGTCCATTGTAGGGGTAGTAATATGGTTTGCATCACCGCTTTCGCCAAAGCCTGCAAGTTCTGCATAAATTTTAGCCCCTCTTGCAAGTGCAGATTCAAGCTCTTCTAAAACAAGTGCGCCGGCGCCCTCACCCATTACAAAGCCGTCGCGGTTTGCATCAAACGGGCGCGAAGCAGTTTTAGGATCGTCATTTCTTGTAGAGAGCGCTTTCATAGATGCAAAACCGCCGATTCCAACCGGACAGATTGCCGCTTCTGCACCCACTACCAGCATTCTGTCTGCTCCGCCTGTTATTATGGTTTTTGCGGCTTCATTAATTGCATGAGTTCCGGCAGCACAAGCTGTTACAGAACTTAAATTAGGACCTTTTAATTTATGGTATATAGATACAAACCCCCCAAGCATATTTACAAGCGCCGAAGGGATAAAAAACGGGGATATTCTTCTAGGGCCTCTTGTTTCACAAATTACAGAATTTTTTTCTATATTTGACAAACCGCCAATACCAGAAGCGCTGCTTATTCCAAAACGCTCCCTATCAATGCTATCGTCAATCCCAGCATCTTCCATCGCTTCTTTTGCTGCAACAAGCCCAAGCTGAATAAATCTGTCAGCTTTTTTAACCTCTTTGGCATCCATAACAACAGTCGGGTCAAAATCTTTTACCTCTCCTGCAATTTGAGCAGAAAACTTCTCTGGGTCAAACAGAGTAATTCTATCAATCCCGCACTCGCCATCTATAATAGCTTTAAAAGCGCTCTCTTTATCGTGCCCGAGACTATTTATCATACCTAAACCGGTTACTACTACTCTTCTCACAACGGCTCCTATAGTGTTAATAGATAACAAAACTCCAAGAAGTTTTCTTATCTACCCTCTAAAAGAGGGAGTAAATTAAGCTTTTGCCTCTTCGATGAATTTTACAGCATCTGCCACAGTAGCAATGCTCTCTGCACTCTCATCTGGAATTTCAATATCAAATTTCTCTTCTAAAGCCATAACAAGCTCAACAACATCCAGGCTGTCTGCACCTAAATCATCAACGAATTTAGAATCCTCTTTAATTTCGTCAACATTTACACCTAACTGTTCAGCTACAACTTCTTTTACATCATCTAAAATTGCCATTAACAACTCCTTTTAAAATATGGCATAAGTATAACCAAAATTGATTAAAATATCTATATATTTACTCTCATTTTTAATATAAAGAGTTTCAAATGTTTATTTAAACAACATCAGCTCTTTAACTCACACTATATCTTTACTAAAAATTTTGGGTTTATGTTTTTAAATGTATTATAAAGTTCTTCTGCACTTCCGGTTTCAAACTGTCACTTTGCAACTTTTTTTGCTCTCTATTTCCGCCTAAACCAGGATTAAAGCATTTTTTTTGTAAAATCTTTAAAACCACTCCCTCTCTTTAGGATTTGCAATGAATATACTTGTTATTTCGCGCTCAAATGTAGTAAAAGAGCTTATAAAGCTGATTTTGGAAAAAGAGAATTTTAATACCGATTATGTAAACAGCTCAAAAGAAGTTGCATCTGGTATTTACGATACCATTTTTTTAGACGATTCTGTCTACAACTTGGATATGGAACTTGAATTTATAAAGAATATCGAATACTCTAAACTTATATTTATCGGCACAAACAGGCATATAAAAACTAAAGTTGATGAAGTAATTAAAAAACCTTTTTTACCAAAAGATATTAAAAATGCACTGGAGAATTTGCCTCTTAAAATAAGCAGTGTCCATGTTAAAACCAATGAGATTAAAACTAAAATTTTAGATCCGCAAGAGATTGCCAGAATAAAAGAGTTAATTCAGGATGATGAGGATGAACATAAGCAGGAGTTAAGTTACATAGATTTGCTAACAGACAGGCAAAGCCTTAAGCTTAAGAAGAAAAAGGCAAAAGAGCTGCTTTATGAAATAAGCACTTTAAGCAAAAAAGATATTAAAAGATTGTTAAAAGGGGCAAAAATTTCTATTAAAATCCAATTTAAGAGTGATAATTATGAGTAATGGGGCGGTTTTGGTTCTGTCTGGGCCAAGCGGAGCCGGCAAAAGCACAATAATAGATTTAGCAAGCGATAAAATCGGAGATTATTACTTTTCTGTATCCACCACAACAAGAGCACCGCGAGATGGAGAGGTTCACGGCAGAGATTACTTTTTTGCAACCAAAGAGGAGTTTGAACGCGATATTAAAGAGGGAAATTTTTTAGAGTATGCCGAGGTTCACGGAAACTATTACGGCACCTCTTTAAAACCGGTTTTAGAAGCGCTAAAAAACGGCAAACTGGTGATTTTTGATATTGATGTGCAAGGGCACAGGCTTGTTAGGGAAGCGCTTGGGGATATTGTTGTAAGCGCATTTATTACCCCGCCTAGCCTTAAAGAGCTGGAGAGGCGCTTAAAGAGCAGGAGAAGCGACGATTTGGAAATAATAAATAAACGGTTAAAAAATGCCAAAGAGGAGATAAAGGCTATAGATGAATACGATTTTGTAATAATAAATGATGATGCAAACATAGCTGCAAAAGAGTTTATTGCCATAGCCAGCGCCGCCAGAAACCGCATGGATAGCAAAAGAGCAAAAGATTTTATTAAAAAATGGCTTAATGGATAGTTTTGGTTTAAGCTTTTCTTAAAATCTCCGCTGCCTCTTTGGCGTGGTAGGTTATTATAATATCGGCGCCGGCTCTTTTAAACCCTATCAGGGTTTCCATCATTACGCGTTTATAATCTATTACACCAGCTTTGTCCGCCATTTTTAGCATTGAGTATTCGCCGCTAACATTATATACCGCAAGCGGGAGTTTAGAGTGTTCTCTGATATCGCGGATTATATCCATATATGCAAGAGCTGGTTTTACCATTAAAATATCTGCACCCTCTTTTTCATCTTCTAGGCTTTCTAAAATCGCTTCCCTTCTGTTTGCAGGGTTCATCTGGTAGCTTCTTCTGTCGCCAAAACTTGGAGCGCTCTCTGCAACATCGCGGAAAGGGCCGTAATATGAACTTGCAAATTTAGTAGAGTAACTCATAATAGGAATATGTGCAAAGCCCGCCTCGTCAAGTGCTTCGCGGATTGCAACAATCATACCGTCCATCATGCCGCTAGGGGCAATCATATCAACACCCGCTTTAGCATGCACAACCGCCTGCAAACCTAAATTTTTTAACGTAATATCGTTGTCTACGGTTTCTAACACAGGGTCTAGCACACCGCAATGCCCGTGGTCTGTGTATTCGCAAAAACAAAGGTCTGTGGTTACAAACATATCAGGATGCGCCTTTTTTATCTCGCGGACTGCAGTTGCAATAATCCCATGCTCGCACATTGCGTCGCTGCCGACACTGTCTTTTACATCAGGAATTCCAAAAAGAATAATAGATTTTATCCCAAGCTCTTTTAAAACAGCGCACTCTTTAATGATTTCATCTATACTCATCTGATAAACGCCAGGCATAGAGGCAACTTCATTCTTTACCCCCTCGCCGCTTCGCACAAACAGAGGATAAATAAAATCATTAACAGTCAATGTGGTCTCAGTCAACAGGTCACGCAGCACACCGTTGAGTCTTTTCCGTCTAAATCTTGCAAACATAATTTTCCCATCCTTTTGAAAGCGTAAAGCTAAAAGCTTAAAGCAAAAAGCCAATTCACTTTAACTAAACACAATAAACATTTACTGTGTGCGGCACAGCCGCACCTACAAGCTTTATGCTTTTAGCTTTACGCTTTAAGCTTAATAAAGCATCCCTTCCTCAGCAAGCCGTTTTCTGATTATATTCATCAGATAATTTTTACTCTCGCCGCACCATTTTGGTGCCAGCAGGGTATCGTCGCTGATTCCGGCTGTAACTCTTTGCACTATTATATCACTAGGCATAAGCTTTAAAGCTTTAATTAAGGTATCTAAATATAAATTTAAATCAATCGGGGTAAATTCGCCACGATTATACTCATTTGCAAGAAGTGTGTTTTTAACCACATACAACGGATGAAACTTAACAGAGTCAATCCCCCACTCAAAAGATTTTTTAGCAGAATTTAACATCATCTCCTGTGTTTCGCCCGGCAGTCCGAAAATCAGATGCCCGCACACATTCAGCCCGTAACTTTTTGCCTTTTTTATCGCATCTTCAACATTTTTAGCATCATGCCCTCTGTTTATGCGGCGAAGCGTCTCGTCATAAATCGATTGAATTCCAAACTCTATCCAGATTTCATGGGTTTTGCTAAGTTCGCTCAGAAACTCCAGCACTTCATCCTCTACACAATCGCTTCTTGTGCCGATACTCAAACCGATTATATCTTTTTGCTCAAGCGCCTTGCTATAAAGCTTTTGCAGCGTATCAAACGGTGCATAAGTGTTTGTAAAAGCTTGAAAATATGCAATATATTTTTTTACCCCTAAATGTTTAAATTCCTGTTTTGTTTTATTAATCTGCTCAACTACCTGATTTAACTGATTATCCAATAAAGGGTTATCTTTAGAGGTTAAATTTAAAAAAATTCTGTCTCTGTTTTTTGCAACATTGGGGCTAAAAGAGTCATTCAGGCAAAAAGTGCAGCCCCCTTTGGCAACTGTGCCGTCAATATTAGGGCAAGTAAATCCCCCGATTGCTAGAGGGATTTTTTTAACTTTGCATCCATACTTTGCCTTTAAATAGCTGCCAAATGTTTTAATTTTCTGCATAGACCTACTTATTTGAACAATCTAAACTCTCTGCGCAGCCGCCTGCAAAATAGTTGCCGTCAAAACTTACTAAAGAGTAGTTTCTATCTCTGCCAAGGGCATCTACAAGCCCGTCGATACTCAAGAAGCCTACACTCTCAGCTTTAATTTTACGGGCAATCTCTTGCGGCGTATAAGAGTTGGAAATAAGCTCTTCTCTTGTCGGCGTATCAATTCCGTAGCGGCATGGATACTTAATTTCAGGAGCTGCAATTCTCATGTGCACCTCTTTTGCGCCCGCATCTTTTAACATTTTAACAATCTGTTTAGAGGTGGTTCCGCGCACTAAAGAGTCATCTATAACTGCAATTTTTTTGCCTTTAATTAAATAACTGATAGGAGAGAGTTTAAGTTTTACTTTTAAATCTCTTATTTTTTGGGTCGGTTCAATAAAGGTTCTGCCCACATAGTGGTTTCTGACAATTGCCATATTAAACGGCTTGCCAATACCTTGCGCATACCCCATTGCTGCAGCAACGCCGCTGTCTGGCACAGGAATAACCATATCAACATCCGCAGGCTGCTCTTTTGCAAGCTGCAGCCCACATTTTACGCGGGTTTCATAAACATTTTTACCGTCAATTACGCTGTCGGGTCTTGCAAAATAGATATACTCAAATGCGCACGGGCGGTAATCGGGTTCAAAAATCTGCTCCGATTTATATCTAAATTTCCCCTCTTTCTTTTCAAAAGTTAACATTTCGCCCGGTTTAACATCGCGGATAAATTTAGCCCCGACCAAATCAAAAGCGCATGTTTCGCTTGCAACAATATATCCGCCATCTGGCAGCTGCCCCAAACTTAAAGGCCTAATGCCAAATCTATCGCGTATTACAAACATTTTTGAGCGGCTCTGGATTATCAGGCAGTAAGCCCCTTCGATTTTTGTAAGCATATCTTTTATGCGGTCTTTTAACTTTTTCTTTTTGCTTTTTGCAATCAGATGCACTATATTTTCGGTATCCATAAAGGTTTGGAAAATTGCGCCGTTATCGATTAACTCTTCTCGCACAGGCATTTTATTTGTAAGGTTGCCGTTATGTGCAACTGCAATTTCGCCAAGCTTATATCTTGCAAATACCGGCTGGGCATCCAGCACAGAATCTTTTCCGGCTGTAGAGTAGCGGTTGTGCCCGATTGCGCAGTATCCTTCTAATACTTTAAAACTCTCTTCGTTAAATATATCGGTTACAAGGCCTCTGTCTTTAATAAGGGTGATTGTCTGCTTGTTTGCCGCACTAATTCCGCTTGATTCCTGCCCTCTGTGCTGCATAGCAAAAAGCGCGTAATAGGCAACTTTAGAAGCCTCTTTAGTTCCATAAACCCCAACAACTGCACACATTTAATTTGGCTCCTTAAATACCGATAGCATCATTAATGCTGTATAATCCATTAGGCTGATTAACCAGCCATTTAGCAGCTCTTAAAGCCCCTTTAGAGAATGTATCTCTGCTTGTGGCTGTGTGAGAAAGTTCGATAAATTCGCCATCATTATAAAAGCCTACAGTGTGACGGCCTACAATATCGCCGCCTCTTAATGCCATTACCGCAATTTCATCTTTGCTTCTTGGCCCAATCTGCCCGTCTCTTCCGCTTACACGAACTTTATCCAAATCCAAGCCGCGCCCCTTGGCGGCAAACTCTGCCAAAGTAAGCGCCGTTCCGCTTGGAGCATCCACTTTGTGGCGGTGGTGCATCTCTACAATTTCAATATCGAAATCCGGCAATTTTGCCGCAACATCGCGAACCAGCTGCTTAAGCAGCGCAATTCCTATAGACATATTAGAAGAGTAAAGAACCGGCGCAACTTTTGCCGCTTCTGCCAAAAGATTTTGCTGATGGGCATTAAACCCTGTTGTTGCTACCACAATCGGTTTTGGGTTTTTAATTACCGCTTCGCAAAGCGCTTCGGTTGCAGCCGGTGCAGAAAAATCCACAATTACATCGGCTGTTTCTACCAATTTATCCATATCGTTTGTAATAAGCGTGCTCTCTGGAACCGCGGTTTTTAACTCATCAAAAACATGAACAACCGCTAAATCCAGCTCTTCATCTTCTACTGTATTTTTTATTAAATGCGCACCCATTCTTCCGGTGCTTCCTAATATACCTATTTTAATCATTAAAATGCTCCTGAACATAATTTAATGCGCCAATTCCGGCAACAGCACCGTCACCTGCTGCACAGACTACCTGTTTTGCTGCATCAACTCTTACATCGCCGGCTGCAAACAGCCCCGGCACGCTTGTTTGCATTTTTAAATTCACGATAACTTCGCCCCAGTCGTTAACATCACACAGAAAGCTTCCATCATCCTGCTTTAAAACCTTATTATTTACATTATGCCCCACAAATACAAAAAGTCCCGGCACTTTAAGGTCAATCTCTTTGCCATCCTGCTCGATAATTACGCCGTCAAGCCCCATTGCAGAACCGTAAGCCTCTTTTATTGTTGCATTTAAAACAAATTCAATTTTAGGGTTATTTTCGGCTCTCTCTACTGTCGGAGGAGCAGCTCTGAATTTATCTCTTCTGTGAATCAGATAAACTTTAGAACAGATATTTGCCAGATAAAGAGCCTCTTCAAGCGCCGTATCTCCGCCGCCTAATACCGCAACCTCTTTATCTTTGTAAAAAAATCCATCACATGTTGCACAGGTGCTCACACCCCTGCCAAAAAACTCATCTTCGCCTTTAAAACCTGCTCTTTTTGGGGTGCTTCCGGTGCAGACTATTACGCTTTTTGCCTCATACTCTTGGCTTGGAGTAATAATTTTAAAAATATCTTCCTCTTTTTTAACCTGCTTAACCTCTGCCATTTCATGCTTAAGCCCAAAATGCATACACTGCTTTGGCCACGGCTCCATAAGCTCCATGCCTGTTAAATGGGGCTCTTCTCTAAAAACGCCGGGATAGTTCTCTATCTCGCTGCTTTGCGTAATTTGACCGCCCGGCATACCCATTTCGAACATCACTACATCTTTAAGCCCGCCTCTTGTTGCATAAAGCCCGGCTGTCAGCCCCGCAGGACCTCCGCCAATAATTGCCAAATCTAACATATTTTTACCTTTGAATTGATGAATTGGTATATTGGTTATTTGTTATTGGTTAAGGTCACCACTTGACCCCACTGCTCAAATATACCAATAACCAATATACCAATAATCCCCGAAGGGGATTAAATTACGCCAATAGAGCGTCCAGTTTTTCTGCAAAGATAGCTTTGCCTGCTGCGCCGATCATTTGGTCAACAAGCTGACCGTCTTTAAAAAATAGAATTGTAGGAATAGATCTAATGCCATACTCTGCCGCAATTGCCGGCTGCTCATCTGTATTTACTTTACAGATTTTAGCTTTGCCTTCATAATCTTCAGCCAACTCTTCGATTACCGGAGCAATCATTCTGCAAGGCCCGCACCAAGGCGCCCAAAAATCCACCAACACAACACCCTCTTTAATTGTATCCTTGAAGTTGTCAGCTGTAAGCTCAATATATTTACCCATAAAAAATCCTTTCGTTTGGAAAATATGCAGAATTATACCTTTTTCTAACTTGCAAAAAAAGATAATAGGAGTAAAAAAACAGTTTTATTATAAAAGTTGTATCATAAATACCATTGAGTTAAAAAAGATTTATATCTCAAAAAACTCTTTAAGCTTAATCGTGCTTTTCAATCACTCATCAGGCAGTTCATTTTTTCTTTGTCAAAAGTGCTGGTCCCTTCTATTTCC
>JALVXO010000091.1:11362-12888 GCA_027022775.1 Campylobacteraceae bacterium | reverse complement strand
AGACTCTGTATTTAGAGAAGGCAAAGTTGTTAAAGAGAGTCCAAGCCGGATAGATTATGAACTCAAAAAAGAGCATCAAATTTTGGATTATAAAGCGTTTAAAAAGAGTTTAGATGTTGCGTAGAATTGAGAAAAAAATAGCCCGTTTAGAGTATTATTTAAAGATACTAAATGAGTTAAAAGAAGATTGCGAAAACAGATTTTTACAAGACCCGATTTATGAAGGCGCACTCTTGCACTACCTCTATTTGATAAGCGACGGTTCTATTTCTTTAGCCGAAATGGTGATAAAGTATAAAGGGTTGTCATCTCCACAAAGCTATTATGAATCTATAGATATTTTAGGAGAAAATGAAGTAATTCCAAAAGAGTTTGCTTACAATTTTGCAAAAATCGCTTCATTTAGAAATTTTTTAGCTCACGATTACGAGAAAATAGATTATATTGTTATATGCAAAGATGTCTTAAGCAAATTGGATGATATTAAAACTTACATTAAATACATAAAAAATGCTTTAAGGATATAAATGGATTTTCTATCAAAAATTAATGGTTTTTCCAAAGAGCGGCGCGCTACGGTAATTGCTACGGCTACGGCTGTTATGCTTGCTATTGTTAAGCTGGTTATTGGGGTTTTAAGCGGTTCGGTGGCGGTTTTGGCTTCGGCTATCGATTCTATTTTAGATACTGCAATTTCTGTTTTTAACTTTTTTGCTATTAAAAAGGCAGAAGAGGAGCCAAACAGGCTTTTTCAATACGGCAAAGGAAAAATACAAGCAATCGCCGGGGTAATAGAGGGAACAGTAATTACGGTTTCTGGGATATATATTATTTATGAAGCGATAGTAAAACTGATTTATAAAAAGCCCACTTTAATGCTTGGTACATCAGTGGCGGTAATGCTTATTTCGATAGTTGCAACTTTTCTTTTGGTAAGGTATCTTGAGCGCATAGGCAAAGAGACAGATAATATTGTGGTAAAATCAGACGCTTTGCACTATAAAGCTGACCTTTTAAGTAACGGTGCGGTTTTACTTGCTCTCTTTTTGGTTTCTGTTACAGGGTTTGATTTTATAGATTCTATTTTCGGTTTGGCAATTGGCGGATATATTATTTACTCGGCTTACGAAATTATAAGCGATGGTGTTTTAATTTTAATGGACCGCTCTTTAGATGCCGATATAGTTGCAAAAATCGGAGAGATTATCTCTAGCCACAAAGAGGTAAGAGGGTATCACTGGCTAAAAACCAGAACCGATGGGATGCACAATTTTGTAGAGTTTCACCTGGTGCTTGAACCGGATATGACAATTGAGCATGCACATAAAATAGCAGAAGATTTAATTTGCAAAATAACAGCGCTTGAACCGAATAAAGGGTGGGTAATAAACCCTCATTTCGACCCGCACGACGACGAAGAAGAGAATGTGCGCTTTTTCGAGGGGAAAGGAAGTTGCAAAGTTGAGTAAAATTTACCTCTGTTCGCCCAAAAAATATAACGGCACAATCTCTTTGCCGATGATAAA
>JALVXO010000091.1:0-11352 GCA_027022775.1 Campylobacteraceae bacterium | reverse complement strand
TAAAATTTAAAAGAGTAAAAGATTCGCTCGATTTAAGCGGTTACGACACTCTTCTTTTTACTTCCAAACAGGCGATTTACTACTGTGATGAAATAGCCGACGGCTGGCAGGAAAAAGAGATTTTGGCTGTGGGTTCGGCAACTGCCAAAACCGCTAAAGAGTATGGCGCTAAAAATATTTACCACCCCGCAAAATTTTACGGCAAAGAGTTGGCAAGCGATATTTTAGAAAAATTTAGCGATAGAAAAATATTATACATACGCCCAAAAGTTGTATCGTTTGACAGCAAAAGCTTTTTACAGAGCCACGGAATTGATATAAGCGAAGAGATAATTTATGAAACAAATTGCGTTGAGTATAAAGATAAAGTTTTAGAAGAAAACAGCATAATAATCTTCACTTCGCCATCTACAATAGAGTGCTTTTTTAAAAGCTTTAAATGGCAAGAGAGCTTCAAAGCGGTGGTTATCGGCAAAAGCACATTAAAAAACCTGCCTGAGGGAATTAATGCTTATGTAGCAGATGAAGCTACAATAAATGCTTGTATTTTGAAAGCAAAAACTATTTTTACTGCATAAAGATTTAATTACTTATACAAGTTACTGGTTTATAGTGTATTCTTTAGTGTATCAATTTTTATAAAATTCAAAAAAATTATACAAATATTTAATAAAGCTAATAAATTGCCACAAAAATATGATATTATTTCTATGATTGATTTATATCAAAGATAATTTTCAGTAATAAATGTAAAATTGTGGTAAATTTGACTAGATAGCTATGAGTTTTAATTTTTACTCAAAAAACGGATATATTTAATTAAGAAATTTAGCAGGTTTCATGTTGAAAGCGCTAAAATTTTAGTGTTTTCAAGATGGAACTTAAAAAAGTTCCATCGATGTTTATTTTACTTAACTGGTAAAGTGCCAACTTATCAGTATAGGTGACATTTATAAGCTGGTTACAAATGCCACAACTTATTGTATCTTGAAAGTGTTAAAAAATTGTTAATGAGAGCTCTCTTATTATGAAATTAGCCTTCCTAATTAAGCTTTCAAGAGAAGTTTTGTAGCATGCGTAACCTCTTTTTAAATGTCTTCCCTTTTTATGTTATAAAGGAGGTATTACGATGCGATCGGTCGTAAAGCAGTTACTCACAGTTGCAACTACGCTTGCGGTGGGTGTAACATTAAGCAGCGCAGAGAGTGAGCTGGAAAAGGTGATGAAAGAGCGGCACCTAACTCAGCAGGATTTGCTGGCTGCTGCTAAAACTTACACACCCAGCGGCGGACGCGACAAATATATAGTATTCAGTTCAGGCGGACAGTCTGGGCAGATTATGGTATATGGCGTTCCGTCAATGAGGATTTTAAAATTTATCGGAGTATTTACACCGGAGCCTTGGCAAGGGTGGGGGTATGATGATGATACCAAAAAAATCCTAGCCGAAGGTAAAATCAGAGGAAAACAGATAACATGGGGAGATACACACCACCCGGCGCTTTCTGAAACAAACGGTAAATACGATGGTAAATGGCTGGTAATTAATGATAAAGCTAACCCAAGACTTGCAGTTATCGATTTAAAAGATTTTGTTACAAAACAGATTGTTGTAAACCCGGTATTTAAGTCAGACCACGGCGGGGCATTCTTTACGCCTAATTCTGAGTATATTTTAGAGGCGTGTCAGTATGGAGCGCCGTTTGATAACAATTATCACCCGATAGAGGAGTTTAAAGAGACTTACCGGGGCGGAGTAACAGTTTGGAAATTTGATCCAAAAATAGGTAGAATTAAACCAAAAGAGTCTTTTACAATTGAGATGCCGCCATATATGCAAGACCTTTCTGATGCAGGTAAAGAGGCAAGTTACGGCTGGGGCTTTACAAACAGCTTTAACTCTGAACTCTATACAGGCGGTATTGAAAAGGGGCTTCCTCCATTTGAAGCAGGTATGAGTAGAAACGATACAGACTTTTTGCATGTTTACAATTGGAAAAAGCTGGCAGAACTTGCAAAAGACCCAAAAAATGTAAAAGTTATCAATGGGCATAAGGTTATCCCAATTGAAGTTGCAGTTAAAAATGATGCACTATTCTTAATTCCTGAACCGAAATCGCCGCACGGCGTTGATGTTTCTCCTGATGGTAAATATATAGTTGTTTGCGGCAAGCTTGATACCCATGCTACAGTTTACAGCTGGGAAAAAATTCAAAATTTAATAAAAAACCACGAATTTGCCGGCAAAGACCCTTATGGAATTCCTATTCTTGATATGAAAAAAGCGACACACTGCCAGGCAGAGTTGGGCTTGGGACCTCTGCATAACCAGTTTGGTCCAAAATGGAAAACAGACGGCGAAATTTATACTTCACTGTATGTTGACAGCCAGGTGGTCAGATGGAATTACTTAACTTGTAAAGTTTTAGATAAGCAAAATGTTAACTACAACATAGGTCACCTTTGCGGAATGGAAGGCAAAACAGAAGACCCTCAAGGCGATTACATTATTGCACTTAACAAACTTTCGATAGACAGATTTGATGCTATTGGACCTTTACATCCGCAAAACCACCAGCTTATAGATATTCGCGGCAAAAAGATGCAGTTGCTGTATGATATGCCGGTTCCTCTTGGCGAACCTCATCAGGCTGTTGCAATTAGAGCCAGCAAGTTAAAACCGTTTGTTCGTTATAAAATGGGAACAAATCCATTTACAGATAAAATTCACGAAGGTAAAACCCTGGCTGGTCAAGAAAAAGTTGTCAGAAAAGGCAATCATGTTTATGTTTATGGAACAATGGTCAGAAGCCATATAAATCCAGAGCATGTAACGGTTAACAAAGGTGATACGGTAACATTCTACCTTACTAACTTAGAGCGTGCAGAAGATGAAACCCACGGCTTTACAATTGACCAATATAATGTTCATGCCTCTTTAGAGCCAGGAAAGACAGTTGCTTTAACATTTAAAGCAGACATGGAAGGTGTATTCCCTTACTACTGTACCGAGTTCTGTTCGGCACTGCACTTAGAGATGATGGGTTACTTACTGGTTAAAGATCCTAATAAAAAATACACCTCTGCTGCAAAATTAAAAATGGCGAAAATGTCTCCAGAGCAGCTAAAAAAAGAGTATGACAAAATTGTAGCCACCAATGCGGCAACAGACAAGGTTATCCAAAGCGTAGTTAAATTCTTAAAAGATAACCACTACGAAAAATATCCTGTTGTTAAAAACCTTGTAGCAGATGCTCTTGACCAATATAGCAAAATTCCGGAGCAGAAAAAGCAGGCAGATTCTGCGCTTAAAGCGGGCGATTTAAACAAAGCGATTCTGTTTGAGAATATGATTTGGCAATATATGGTTAAAACCGCAGATGTTGGAATCCGTGCAAAAGATCTCCTTGTTAAGAAAATTGCAACTCCTATGAGTGAGGCTGCTAAACGCGGAGAGCAGGCATTTAACGAAGGCGGATGCGGCGGATGCCATGTTGTCGGTAAAGTATCTTCAGGTCCGGATTTAGTCGGTGTTCTCCAAAGACATGAAAATGGAGAAAAATGGGTGGCAGAATTTATTAAAGATCCGCAAAGCAAATATAACGAAGATTATGTAAAATCTATGATTAACTACTTTAATCTGAAAATGCCTAACCAGGGTATGAGCGATCAGCAGATTAAAGATATCATAGAGTATCTGAAGTGGATTGAAAAGAATGCCAACCTATTCTAAAAAATAGAGGCTTTTGCCTCTATTTTGTTTTTAGATTTTCGGTTTTATCTTAAACCCAAAATCTAAAACCAAAAAGGGGGATTTAATGAAAGGTTCTAATATTAAATATAAAATATTTGCACTTATTGCATTTATTTTATTGATGTATGCGTATGTTATTCCAGCAGTTTTTACCCATAATGTTGTGGAGTTAAAAGAGGCGGGAAAGGGGGATAAGATATCTCCGCTAACTGCAAAGGTTTGGAATTTTTACAATAAAGGCAGATATGTCAGTCCAAATATTCCAAAAGATTTGGCTGGAGATTTAAAAAAGCTTGTTAAAGAAGATATGGAGATTGGGGTTGCAACTATGCCGATTTGGTATGTTGCTCTAGAAGCGCCAAATTACCCAAAAGATGCCTTTCCTAACGGAATTCCGGTTTACTACCACTTTGACGGGTTTAGCGGCGATGTGCATGAGATGAATACAATTAACCATTTTATCGGAATGGACCCGATGAAAAGGGGTGCGCCATATTTAAGGGCAATTGCCCCGTATGCGCTTGTTCTTTTGGCACTGCTGTTTGTGCTTTATATGCTTTATGACTCTAAAATTTTAGATATTTTAATGATTATTCCTATAACTCTGCCTCTTATTTTTCTAGGATTTTATTCATACTGGCTCTACTGGTTTGGCCACCACATGCACAGCTGGGGGGCTTTTAAAATAAAACCGTTTATGCCTACTGTTTTTGGGGATGGAAAGGTGGCGCAGTTTACCACGCACTCATACCCTACAACAGGCTTTTGGATTTTGATTGCAATAAGCATTTTTTCCCTTTTGGCAGTTATATCCAAGAGAAAAGCCCGAAAATTGGCTCAGCAAGCTTAAACGGAGCAAGGTATGAGGCTTTTGGTTGCGCTCTTTTTTGCACTTTTTGCCTGTGCAAACAGTTTGCAAGATGTTATAAACAAAGCAAAAAGCGGTTCTAAACTGCAACTTCCCAAAGGTGTTTTTAAAGGGAATATTGTAATTAACAAACCGCTTATTTTAGAAGGGCGCGGCAGAGATACGGTAATCAGGGGCGATGGCAAAGGGACAGTTGTAACGGTAAAAAGCTCTTATGTGACTATAAAAAATTTAACAATAGAGCACAGCGGTTCAGAACATGAAAGGGTTGATGCCGGAGTGGCAATTAAAAATGCTGCTCACTGCAACGTTATAAACTGCCGTATTAGAGATGCTCTTTTTGGAATTGATTTGCAGCAGGTTAGCGACTCTAACATAAGCGGAAATTATATCACTTCAAAACCTTTTGAGCTTGGGTTAAGAGGCGATGCGATACGGCTGTGGTATAGCAATGACAATATCTTAACACGAAACCGCATAAGCAAATCGCGCGATTTTGTGGTTTGGTATTCGCATGGAAATTTGATTGCAGAAAATTATGGAGAGTATGGCAGATACTCTTTGCATTTTATGTATACAGGCAGAAATATTGTAAAAAACAACACCTTTAAACACAACAGTGTGGGCATATTTTTTATGTATTCAAAAGATTCAATTGCAACAGGCAATGTGGTGCAAAACTCTGTTGGAACAACCGGTTTGGGAATAGGGCTCAAAGACTGCTCAAATTATACAATTAAAAACAATAAAATTTTATACAATGCCAGGGGACTGTACATCGATAGGTCTCCCTATGAGCCTGGAACAAAAAATTACATTTATAACAATTTAATCCTTTACAACAGCGAAGGTGTCCATTTCCACTCATTAAGCCTGCACAATGTATTTAAAGGCAATATTATCAAAGGAAATATCGAAAGTGTGGTAAATGACTCTTACAATACAAAAGTTGCATTAAATGAGTGGGATGGTAATTACTGGGATAGTTATGAGGGGTTCGATAAAGATGGCGACGGTATAGGCGACACGCCGCACAAAGTTTACTATTATGCAGATAAAATGTGGATGTTAAAGCCTAATACCAAATTTTTTTACGGTTCCCCTGTGATTTCGATACTCAATTTTATTGCAAAAGTGGCTCCGATTTCAGAACCGGTTGTGCTGCTTACAGATAAACACCCCAAAATGAGGGAGGATAACAGTTATGGAAGATAAAAAAAGAAGAAACTTTTTAAAAAGTGCAGGCGGATTAAGCATATTGGCGCTTGCTGCGGGAGCTGGCATATATTTTGCTCCTAAATTAAAGTCTGATAAACTGCTTTTAAGGCCCCCAGGAGCAGTACCAGAGGATGATTTTTTAAAGCTTTGCATTAAATGCGGGCAGTGTCTGCAGGTTTGCCCTTACGACTCTATTAAACTAGAAGATATTAGCGGCGGTGCAAGTGTCGGAATGGCTTATATCGAGCCTTTGGAGAGAGGGTGCTATTTATGTTCGGCCTTTCCGTGTATACTGGCTTGCCCAACCGGTGCTTTAGATCACGAAAAAGATGAGTTAAAGTATATACAGATGGGGGTTGCAGTAATTGTAAATGAAAATGCATGCCTGGCTCTTAAAAATAAAAAAGTGCCAGATAGTGCCGTAGATAGGATTTATGAACATACCAAAGCAATCTCTGAAAGTGAGAGGGAAAGCCATAAAGTTGTTTTAACCGGCAGCGAAAGCGAAAAAGAGGAGTTGCAAAAAAAGGTGCTGCAAAAACTTGATAAATTCAGAGGCAAAGAGTGCACAATTTGCGCCGATATGTGCCCTTATACCCCTGATGCTTCGCTGGCAATCGGGATGGTTAAAAAAGGAAGCGGCTTTCTGCCCCAGATACGGGAGGCTTGCGTAGGCTGCGGCGTTTGTGTCGAGCTCTGCCCGACACAGGTTTTAAATATTGTGCCGCGCGCCAGTTACAAGCAGGTTTATAAAGGAGCAAAAAATGCGTAAAATAGTTTATGCAGCAGCGGTTTTAACTCTCTTTTTTACAGGGTGCGGCAGCGATAAAAAAAGCGAAGGGCAAGAGTTGCAAAATGCATCTGTTTCTGAAATTAAAGTTACAGAAGATGCAGTTAAAACCAAAAATGAGCAAAAAAAGAAAGAGAGTGACGGCGGACAGTTTTATTACTCTTACAATAAAGAGAACAATAGCAGCACAGATGAGACAAAAAACCGCAGAACCACGCTGGATGCCTATCTTAATATCCGCTCGCCTTATGAGAAAGTAAGAATAACATTAATGATAAAACGGTTAAGTAAAGATTACATTATAAAGTGCTCCCCCTGCCACGATGATTATGCAAACGGGGTTATAGGCCCGTCGCTTTTGGGCAAAGATGCCGATTTTATATATAAAAGAATAATTGCTTTTAAAACCGGCGAAAAAAAGAATGTATTAATGAGGGAGCTGGTTAATAAAATAGAGAATGACAAATTAAAAGCAATTGCTAAAGAGATTGCAAATTTCAACAAAGAGATACTTAAAATGAGGAGAGGAAAATGAGACACATAATAGCAGGCGTCGCAACAGTTTTATCGATATGGGCAATAGTTTATATGGCAAATTTAGACAAAGAAGTGAATAAATTTGACAATATTGCCAAGCTTATTAAAGAGACCGCAATGGAAGATGCAAAAATAAAAGTCCAAACCCATCCAAACAGTTCGGCATCTCAAAGCAAAACCCAGGCCGCTGCGGTTAAAAAAGAGGAGCCGCAAGATGAAGCGGCACAGAAATTAAAAGCGCTTAAAGAGAAAGCCGGAAACCTCGCGGCATTTAAAACAAGCCCGCTGTATAAGAAAAACTGCGCCTCTTGCCACGGCAATGTTGGAGAGGGGATTATAGGACCTAAATTAATCGGCAAAGATAAAGATTATATTTTAACTGCATTAAAAGATTTTAAAAGCGGAAAGCGTAAAAATTATGTAATGTATGGATTGCTTGGGAATTTAAATGATAAGCAGTTAGAAGATTTGGCAGCAGAAATTGCCACCTTTAAAGAGAAACTTGAAAAAGCCGGCGGTAACTAGAAATAGCTGTTAGCCAACTAACAGCCGGCACAAAGGAGAAAATTATGGATAGATATGGAAAAAGTGTAAGAGAGATTTTAAACAGCCCGTTTTTTTCGACTTTTTACTACAGAACCAAAAAAGGCAAATTGCGTCCGACTATCCGTGCCTGGCGCTGGCTCTCTATAATTGTAATCAATTTGCTCTTTTTCTTATCGTTTTTTATTGATATACAGTTTTTAGAGGGTACAATGAATGGCTCAAGACTGCTGGGGTTTCATTTAATCGACCCTTTTACAGCGCTTGAAATTTTTGCAGCAAAACACCATATACACACCAATGTGATTATAGGCTCTCTTACGCTTGTTGCTTTTTATTTTCTAGTAGGCGGAAAAGCTTACTGTGCATGGGTATGCCCTTACGGTTTATTAAGTGAAATCGGGGAGCATATACATTTAAAACTTGTGCGCAAAAAAATTATTAAAGAGAGAAAATTTAATCCGAATATACGCTTTTTCTTTTGGGCTGTTTTTTTGACTGCCGCTGCACTTGACGGTTATTTGATTTTTGAAGTTATTAATCCAATCGGTATTTTTAGCCGTTTTATAGTTTACGGGTGGAGTTTGGCGGTTGTGTGGGTTTTTGTTGTTCTGTTTTTTGAAATTTTCTTTTCGCGCCGTATGTGGTGCAAATATATCTGTCCTGTGGGAACAACTTACAATTTAATCGGCTGGGTAAGCATGACCAAAGTTAAGTGGGATATGGAAAAGTGCGACCATTGCGGCGCCTGCCTTGCAGCCTGTTTCGAAGAGCATGTTTTAGAATTTACAAAACCAAAATATGACAAAGAGCGGCAAGAGAAAGGGATAAAAACCCAGCTTGTGGTTAACGGGGATTGCACGCTTTGCGGCAGATGCTTCGATGTGTGCCATACAGATGCTTACAATTACGAATTTAGGCTGAAAGATTTGGTATGATAATTAAAGCAAAAAATATATCAAAAAAATTTATGCGCGAATATGTTTTAGACCATATAAGCTTTAATTTAAAAAGCGGCGACAGGGTTGCCTTAATGGGCCCAAACGGTGCAGGCAAAACCACGCTAGTGCGTGCAATTTTGGGTTTTTACAAACTTGACGGGGGCAGTTTGGAAGTTTTTGGCAAAAATCCAATAAAGAGCAGAGTTGAGGTTTTGGGCGGCATCAGTTTTATTCCGCAGCTGCCGCCGCCTATTAAGCTTAATATAGAAGAACTTTTAAAATATGTGAGTAAAAGTTCTGGCATTCCAAAAGAGGCGATTGTTAAAGAGGCTAAAAAGATGGATTTAAACTTAAAAGCCAATCTTAATAAGCCTTTTTTTAAACTCTCTGGAGGAATGAAACAGAAACTTTTGATTGCCATAGCCCTCTCTAAAAAAAGCAAACTTTTGATTTTTGATGAGCCTACTGCCAATTTGGATCCAAAGGGAAGAAAGCAGTTTTATGAACTCTTAAGCGGAATAAACAGAGAGTGCTCTACCATATATATTACCCATAGATTGGATGAAATAGAAGGGCTGATAAATAGAAAAATATATATGGAGCTTGGTAAAATAGTAGAAGATGAGAGGCTGTAAAATGAGACTGTTTAAAATTGTTTTACTGCTTGCAGGGCTTTTTTTAAATTACGGCTGCGAAAGCAAACCTAAAGATGCCGTTGCAAAAATGCACTGGGACAGGGATATGTGCGAAAGGTGCAAAATGGCAATAAGCGAGCGCAAATTTGCTGTAGAAGCGATAGATTTAAAAAGCGGCAAGGTGTATAAATTTGATGATATCGGATGTGCAGTGCTTTGGCTGAATGAGAATAGTATACCCATAGATAAAAATATAAAACTGTGGATAACAGATGCAAAAACAGGAAAGTGGATAGATGCCAAAAAAGCTGTTTACACAGATGATTCAATAACGCCTATGGCTTACGGCTTTGCTGCTTATACAAAAGAGACAGTCCCAAAAAACCATCACACCTTAACCTTTAAAGAGGTGGCAAAAATGGTTTTTGAAATAGAGAAGTTAAACACCCAAAAGGTAAAGTCGCAATGAAAAATCTGGCGCTGATTGCTTATTTGGATATAAAAGAGTCGCTTCGCTCCAAATGGTTTTATGTTTACAGTTTTGTTTTTGGCGGTTTAATGGCTCTTTTTTTCATTACCGGCGTTTCAGATGCAGTGGTTATGGGTTTTACCGGGCTTAGCAGAATGTTGCTTATTTTTATACAGATAACAATAATTATTTTGCCTATTTTTATACTTATAACAACGGTAAAATCGATTGCTGGAGACAGAGAGAGCCATATATTGGAGTATATGCTCTCTTTTCCAGTTTCGCTTAAAAGTTACTACTGGGGCAAAATGGCGGGGCGCTTTGTGACTGTCTTTTTGCCTGTGTTTTTTGCCCTTTTAATGGGGGTAATATTTGGATTAATAAAAGGCGGCAGCCTGCCGTGGGGATTGATTTTACTCTATACGGTTTTGATTTTTGCTTTATGCTTTACCTTTTTGGGGATAGCTTTTTTTATCTCTTCTGTTGTAAAATCGACAGATATAGCTCTTGGCAGCTCTTTTTCTGTATGGATACTGCTTTTGGCTTTTATAGATATTGCACTGATTGGGCTTATGCTTCAAAACAGGCTAGATGATAAAATTATACTGGCTTTGGCAATGCTAAACCCCATCGAGGTTTTTAGAATAGGCGCAATCAGCCTTTTTGACCCGGAATTAACAGTAATTGGGCCCGTGGCTTACTACCTTTTGGACAGTTTAGGAAGAAATTTGCTAATAATTTATGCTGTGGTTTACCCAGTGGCAGTTGGGGGAGTGTTTGCACTCTTTGGATATATAGCGTTTAAAAAACGGGATTTGTTATAATCCAAATTTTGCAAAAAGGAGAAAAAATGAAAAGATTAATACTGCTTCTGCTTATCTGTATTGCAGCAATTGCCGGAGAGATTAAAATAAGCGAGAATAACGCTACCGACCCGGTTTATCAGCTGCCGCTTAAAAAGTATCCAAAATGGGTAACCGAGGCTAAATTAAGCAGCGGCAAAACAGCATATTTTGTATCGGTAAAATCGATGATGACTGTCTATTTTCACCAGCCTTATTTTCAAAAGCATAAATTAATAGATGGCAATATTACGCAAATGTATGTTCAAGATTACATCAGCGGCCGCAAAATTGATGCAAAAAAAGCGTTTTATATTTTTGGAAGCCGAATAGTAGGACCTCACGGCGACGATTTAATCCCATTTGAAACAGCCGACAGTGCCAAACTGTTTATGTTCAAAAACGGCGGCAGCAAAATTTTAAGATTTAATAAACTCTCAAAAGGATTAATGCAGTATCTGGATATGTAATTAAAAGTTAAAGATAAAATAGATTAAAAAAAAACGTCCTGTTACTCCAGCGAAAGCAGGAATCCAAGGCTTTTGAAACCAGCAAAGAAACATATTCGGTAATTTGGTGCAGAAAGCAAAAGTTAAAAGTTAAGCCCTGACCCCCGTTTGCACACCATCCCTGTAGGTCGGGGTCCCCGACCCCGACATTATGTTTATGTAACCAAGAACTTCTATTTTGCCAAACAACCATACCCGAAAACCAAATCAAATTGTCGGGGTGAGGACACCCCGACCTACGAATAT
>JALVXO010000090.1 GCA_027022775.1 Campylobacteraceae bacterium | reverse complement strand
TTTGTAAATACCACACTCTTACCGCTTTCTCTTAAACTTGCGGCAATTTTCTCTATCTGTTCAAAATTTGCAATTTTATAATCTACACTGTTATCGAGCTTTTTTTCATACTCTTTTATTTCACTCAAAGTTGCCGTTGCGCTCCCAACCTTGCCGACAACCACAGCCGCGGCAGCATTTGCAAAGTGCATCGCTTCTTTCAAACCGCCGCCTTTAGCCAAATAGTATGCAAGCGACGCAACCACCGTATCGCCCGCTCCCGTAACATCAAAAACCTCTTGGGCAATGGTCGGAATTTTTGTATAATCTTTTCCAAAAAGCGCCATCCCGTCTTCCGAAAGCGTTACTATTAAATTTTGCAAATTAAGCTCTTCTTTTAATTTCCACGCCGCTTTTTTTAAGCTCTCTTCATCACAAATCTCAATACCCGTTGCAGTTTTTAACTCCGATTTGTTGGGGGTAATTAGATAAGCCTCACTATATTTTGAAAATCCGCTTTTTGGGTCTATTATAAGCTTTTTGCCCTCTGCATTGCACAGCTTTATTATTTTTTGCGTCAAAGCAGGCGTCAGCACCCCTTTTGCGTAATCGCTTAAAACAACAAGTTCAATCTTATCTATATTATTTTGCAAGGCGGCAAAAATTTTCTCTTCAAAATCGCTTGAAATCGGCTCTTTGCTCTCTTTATCGTAGCGAATCACTTGCGAATTTGCGGCAATTACACGGCTTTTTACAATGCTCTCTCTTCTCTCATCTACAAAAATTCCGCTTCTGTCGATATTTAACTTTTCTAATATTTTAATTAGCCTGCTGCTGCTTTTGCCAAGAACAGTAACAGGAAAAACATCTGCATTTAATGCAATTAAATTGTTAACAACATTCCCCGCCCCGCCGAGGCGGTCTTCTTCTTTTCTTATCTCAACTACGGGCACGGGAGCTTCGGGAGATATTCGCGAAGTTTTGCCCCAAAGGTAATGGTCTATCATAAAATCACCGACTACTGCTATCATTTGCCGCCTTTATCTTGCTTAATTTGCTCTATTATATCAAAAAGAGAGTTTTGAACAAGATAACTTCTGCCCACCCCCGCATTTTTAGCCGCATCAATGTCACTTTGCTTATCGCCAATTAGTATAGAGTTGCCCAAATCAACGCCGAATTTTTTGGCTATTTCAAGTATCATCCCGGGTGCCGGCTTTCTGCATTCGCATTTATGCGTAATGTCCGGGTGGTGCGGGCAGTAAGCAACCTCTTTTATCTCAATGCCTCTTTTTTTAAGCTCATTTAGCATATATTCTGTAAGCTTCATAAAATCTGCCACAGAGTAATACCCCCTCGCAATACCGGACTGATTGGTCACCACAAAAAGCGTAAACCCCATATCTTGCAGAATTTCAAGAAGCTCAAAAATCCCCTCTTTAAACTCAAAATCCTCTATCTTATTCACATATCCATGGTCAACATTTATAACCCCGTCCCTGTCTAAAAATGCTGCTTTCATAATTTTCCTTAATACAAAAACCCAAAAAGCCATAGCGGGATTTTATTTCCGCTGCCAATTTCTAAACTGTCAACTGCTAAATATCCCTCTTTAAAATCTTTTATCTGTTTACTCTTTTTATTTTTGCCTCCAATTTCAAAAAGATATTTTTTGTTTACTAAAAAGTCTCCTTTTTCTGGATATAAAAGAGAATATTCAAACAGTTGATTTGCAAAAAATGTCTCTCTTACAGTTCCGTATTTTTGCGTTTGACAATAACAATAGTTTAAATTGGAATTATTTAAATAAACTTTTTGCGGTTTTACAAAAATACTATCGCCCCTAGTTTTAGAATCTAAAAGTTTAAACACCTCCCCTTTTGCCAAATAGTATAAATATTGATAAAGCGTATTTCTATTTATGTCTATCTTTTGGGCTAATTTTGTTATATTCAATTCATACGGTTCAGAGGTGCAAATAAGATAAACAAGCTTTTTTAACTTTATGGTATTTATCGGTTTAATATCGAAAATAAAAGGCAAATCAAACTCTATTGTGGCATTAATGCTCTCTTGCAATTTTAAATAATAATTGGTTCTGTTTTCAAAATAAAAAGGATACGCCCCAAATTTTAAATACTCTTCAAAAAACTCAAAAGGTTTAATTTCAGATACAATATCAAATGCTATTTGAGTATGGTTTTTTAAAATATCTTCCAATTTATAAGCGTTAAACTCTTTACCGCTTTTTAACTCTATAAATTCTCTAAAAGAGAGATTATTCATTCTGTAAATAACAGCCCTTCTGCTCAAATCCCCTTTTGAATGCTCAATTTTAATAGCCGAAGAACCGGTAAAGATTACCTGCAAACTCAATGTATCATAAATTAATTTTAACTCTTGCTCAAAATTCGGGTATTTATGAATCTCATCAACTACAAGCAGTTTGCCGCCTTTTTTTTCAAACTCTTCTGCAAAATCAAAAAGTTTTAAACTGCTATACTCCAAAAATTCGGCATTAATATAAAGCTTTTTATTTAGCGGCAGAGAATTTTCTTTTAAATATTGAAGCAGCAGAGTAGTTTTTCCAACACCCCTGGCGCCGATAATTCCGATTAGCTTTTCACTAAAATCAATTTTTTTAAACAGGTATCTTTTGTATGTAAATTTTAAATTTTTAAGCAGATTAAAAAACCTGTTTTGAAACAGTTCAAGCATATTTTGCCTTTTTTATTAAGCATTATACCATAATTTTTGCTTAATTTATTAAGCAAAAAGTTAATAATTAGGAATGCGAGTTGGATTGGATTGTCCTTTATCCTTCCATATAAGGATAATTATGCACTGTTTTGGCTTTATTTAAAATGAAAAAATTTAATACAAAAACCCAAAAAGCCATAGCGGAATTTTATTTTCTGTTACTGTATAGTTGGTATCTATTATAAGGTAGCTTTTTTCAATATCCTCAATCTGTTTAAAACTTTTGCTTTTGCCGCCTATTTCAAATATGTAATCTTTGTATCTAAAATCCCCTATATCGCTGTAATAAAGCTCTTTTTCCAAAGCTTTAAAAACAGTTGCAAAAAAAGTTTCCCTTTGGGTGCCGATGTCTGTTTCTATATCGAACTCTTGGGTGTAAGCATTG
>JALVXO010000089.1 GCA_027022775.1 Campylobacteraceae bacterium | reverse complement strand
TCGATTTGATCTCGTCGATATGGGTAAAAAACTCCACTTTGTGCATTCCGCGCCGGCTGCTCATGCTCAAATCCTTCTATAGGCAATTTTAGCCGATTATATCAAATTTAAGCAAACTAAAGCAAATATTACCAAATTCAAACCAACCGAAATCAAATCATACTGCACTATGCTGCATTTTATTGCATTTCGCCATATTCTCGGCGGCTGCTTAGCTAATATTTGCTAAAATGTTCCAAAATGTGGTTGAATCAAAAGGCAGGAAGTGTGAATGCTATACCGCCGTCAAGCCGACGCCATAGCATTAACGTCCTGAAGAGTATTCGCATCCGGGGGATGCTCAATTATGAAGGAAATTCATGTCCAAAACTATTACGTTTGAATTTTGGAAATTGACAGTAATTGATAAAAAGAACGATAAAATTATTGAAATTGATGAAGTATTGGAAAATATTGAAAAAAAACCCTTAGATATATCAAAAGAGGAAAATCGCTATCATTGCAATAGTGGATTATGCTATCGTGCGATTTCCAATATTGACAAATTTCCAAATGGAAGATTGATTTCGTTTAGCAAATACGAAAATAAAGATATTAAAGGATCAATGCTAAAAAATGGTGTTATTGAATTTGATGCCATAAAAGAGTTAAATGTTGCAAAAGGGAGGGATGACATTGCTATTAAAGAGTATAACCGTGCCAAAATATATCCTAATGGCATTGTTATATTTCAAGTAAATCAAAAAGCCAATACGATGAATCAGCTGAGAGAATACCTAAAACATCATTGTAAGCATGATTACACATTTGAAATTGTTAGAGTTTATAGAGATGACCTCTTCGAAATGATTGATAAAGGTCATGTGGAGCAGATAACACTTTATGTTGGTCTGGCTCCAGATAATTCATTTGATGCTTTTGATTCAGATTCAAATACTGGCGCAACTAATGTGGAAATAAAATTAAAAAAACCAAAAGACGGATTCCTTAAAAAGGCATACTTAAAAAGTGTACTTCTCTATAGACACCTAAAGGGATTCGGTGTTCTTGATACTGGAATTATTACTGATGCGAAAGCAAAAATAAAAACCGAGTCATCCCCAAAGCCCATAGACATTTCTCTAGAAAGCTATCAGTTGAAAGAAAAAAAGATTTTCAATGATAAAACATTTTACGACATGGATCCGAATAAAACTTTTGATGAACTGTATAATAAGCATAAAGAATTCTTAGAGGAGTATGCCCAAAGAGATACAAGGTATAATAGATGAACGATGTAATACTGAAAATAGCTGAAAACCTGGTTGGAACAAGTATTGGCTTGGTGGGACTAATATTTGCTGCTTTAAGTATCTTACTCTCAATAGGTAATGATAATTGGAAAATAAAAAGATTAAAAAAATCTAATCAATATAAAATATTTGTTAAGCAGACTGCAAATCTTGCAATATATTTTATGGTTTTATTTTTGTTATCTATTATCTTACTACTTATTAATAAATTATCTATAAAAGATACGATTGCATTTCAGTATGTTTTATATTTTTATTTATTCTTAATTTTTGCAATAACTATCGAAACAATCAGAGTCGTCATTAAATTTAAAAAACTTTTTATTTTACTTTTGGATAACTCCAAGCCTGATATTACTGAATAAACCTGATATTACTGAATAAAGAAGGAAAATCATGCCAACCCTACAATTCAAAGGAAAAAATATCATATGGAATCACCATATGAGCGTGCCGTACCATACGCTTGAGCGGGTGGAAGAGCTGGACTATCAAGCAGATAAATCTAACGGCAATATCATTGTAGAGGGGGACAATCTCACAGCGCTTAAGGCATTGCTGCCGGAGTATGCCGGGAAGGTGAAGTGCATCTATATCGATCCGCCGTACAATACTGGAAATGAAGGATGGATATATAACGACAATGTATCTTCACCAATTATACAGGAGTGGATTGGCAAAGAAGTTAGCAATGATGATATGACTAAACATGATAAATGGCTTTGTATGATGGTTCCACGATTAAAGCTCTTATATGAGTTGTTAAAAGAAGATGGAATAATTTTTATATCAATAGATGATAATGAACAGTCAAATTTAAAGCTCATCTGTGATTCTATTTTTGGTGAAGAAAATTTTTTAGGGAATATCGTAAGGGCAACCGGGCAAACAACAGGTCAAGATAGCGGAGGATTGGGAAACTCTTTCGACTTTTTATTGGTATACGGAAAAAATCCATCAATTAGTTTGAGCGGATTACCTTTAACACCTAAAGATATTAAAAGATTTGATAATGAAGATGAAAGAGGAAAGTACGCCTTTGATCAAATGAGAAAAACTGGTAGTAATGATCGAAGAGAAGATAGACCTAATATGTATTATCCGGTCATAGATCCCGACGGCAATGAGGTTTATCCTATTGCTCCAGCTGGTTATGAAAGCTGTTGGAGATTTGAGAAAAAAACTTATGAAAAACTACTAAGTGAAAATTATATATTGTGGAAAAAAACAAAAAGAAATGGAAAAGAGATATGGTGGCCATATGTAAAATATTATTTAGAAGGAAGAACTAAAAGACCATCACCATTGTGGACAGATCTAGATGGAAATAAAAAAGCTGCAAGAGATTTAAGAGAGCTTTTTGATGGGAAAAAAGTTTTTGATTTTCCTAAGCCAGTTGCCTTAATCAAAAGGTGTATTCAAATTGCTCCAAATTCTTCTAAAGACGATATCATCCTCGACTCCTTCGCCGGTTCCGGCACCACCGCTCATGCCGTGATGGATCTGAATAAAGAAGACGGCGGCAACCGCCGCTATATTCTCGTTCAGATGCCTGAGAACAGCGAAAAAGAGCCGGAGAAAAACATCTGCCGTGACATTACACGGGAGCGGATTGTCAGAGCCATCGAGAAGTTTGGTTACGATTCGGGCTTTGAGTATCTGCGTGTGGGGCAAGCACTCGATGCCGAGACGCTGCTAAGCGGGGAACTGCCCGAATATGAGACCTTTGCCAAGTATGTCTATTATCTGGCGACCGGAGAGCATCCGGGGGCAGAGGATCAGATCGATCAAGAGAGCTACTTTGTGGGCAGTAAGGACAACGAAGATATCTACCTGATCTACACCGACGATATGGATGCCTTGCAAAAACTGGCACTCAGCTACGAAAAAGCCGAGGCGATCCGCAAACGATCGGGAGTGAAACAAGCGATCGTCTATGCGCCCGCCTGTTTCCTGGACGAAGAGGATCTCCAAGAGCTAAAGATTGAGTTTGTCTCCATCCCCTACAACCTCTTTGAGCGAAAGGCAGAAGCCTGATGTATCTCAAACGATACCAAGAGCGTGTGGTTGGGGAGCTATCACACTTTTTCGATACATGCAGCGGCAAAAAGGAGGAGATGGCAACAATCCTTGCCGCCGTACCGCCGGAGATGAGAGATAAAATCCCGGCAAACTGGGTGGAAAATGCTTTCAATGAACTAAGTCTCCCCTACGAAGACAAATGCAAAAACGGCTTAGGAGCATACTACCCCAGAGGCGTGATCAAAGTCCCCACCGGCGGAGGAAAAACGCTGCTTGCCGTCGAAGCGATACGGGAGTATCAAACCCGCTTTGCCAAAAAACCCCACGGCTTGGTGGTGTGGATCGTCCCTTCCGAGACCATTTACACCCAGACCATCCGCCAGCTCAAGGACAAATCCCACCACCTCCGCCAGCTCATCGACCGCTCAAGCGGCGGTAAAACCATCATTTTGGAGAAAGGGCAGAAGCTCACTACCGACGATATCGCCAATAACCTGGTGATCCTCTTTGTGATGATCCAGTCCGTCAGCCGCGCCAACAACAAAGAAGCTCTCAAAGTCTTTCAAGACAGCGGCGGATATGAAGGCTTTTTCCCACCCGATAACCGCTACGATCTGCACGAAAAGATCATAGAGCAATTCCCCAATGTAGATTTTTTTGACGATTGGGGGCACAAAGCGGTTAAAAGCTCTCTGGGCAACGCGATCCGCGTCTCCAAACCGCTGATCATCATCGATGAGTTTCACAAAGTCTTTACCAAAACCGCCAAAAACACCATCGATAATCTCAACCCCGAAATGATCCTGGGATTTAGTGCCACGCCAAAAAAAGGGATGAACATCATCTCCCGCGTCAGTGGGCTGGAACTCAAAGAAGAA
Source organism: Campylobacteraceae bacterium (assembly GCA_027022775.1). Taxonomy (GTDB): domain Bacteria; phylum Campylobacterota; class Campylobacteria; order Campylobacterales; family Sulfurovaceae; genus JAADEQ01. The sequence continues at coordinate 8,714 of JALVXO010000089.1, read as the reverse complement.
GAGATGATCAAACTCGATATGCACATCATCCCGCCGTTAAACGATAACAATGACTGGCAGGAGATGCTTCGGCGGATCAAAGAACACCGCGAACACCTGGAAGATGCCGCGATGCGCTATCAGAAAGAAAGCGGCAGATACATCCGTCCGATGGCGCTCATCCAGGCAGAGCGCACCGGCAAAGAGCAGCGGGGCAAAGGCGGCGTTCACGCCCTCGATGTCAAAGAGTATCTCATAGAGCTGGGGGTCAATGCCGATCAGATCGCCATCAAAAGCAGCTCCCAAAACGATATCGAAGATCTCAATCTCCTCTCCCGCGATGTAGAGATCCGCTACATCATCACCAAAGAGGCGCTCAAAGAGGGGTGGGACAATCCCTTTGCCTATATCCTGGGGATCATCCCCAACGCGCAGTCCAGCAGCTCTATGACCCAGCTTGTAGGTAGAATCCTGCGCCAGCCCTATGTACAAAAGACCGGGATCCCCGAACTGGATGAGAGCTATGTCTATTTCTGCAAAGGAGAAGTCTCCGAAGTACTAAAACATGTCGAAGCGGGTCTCAAAAGCGAAGGATTGGAAGATATCGTGGGCAATGTCGCCACCAACGAGGGCACGCCTACCCCGCGCCCCAGAAAGCGGGTGAAGATCAGAGAGGAGTTTGCCGACAAAGAGGAGCAGTTCTACCTTCCCGTTTGGCTTGTCAAAGAAAACGGGCATCATCGCCGCTTCAGCTATGCGCGCGATATCAAAACCAAACTGGACTTTGAGAGTATCCGACTCACGGATGAGACGATCGAGAAGATCGGCGGCTCTTTGAGCGAACAGCATACGGAGACGGATGATTATGTCGTCACCATCACCGATACAAACAGCATCGCCCACCAAAAGCGCGATATGGCGATGGAGATCCGAGAGAACATCTCCTATACCTACGCTACCCGCCGACTCACCGAAGTGATCGAAAATCCCTTTTTGGCGCGTCGAAAAGCCGAAGAGTTTATCGCCGTACTGATCGACAATCTAGGGGAAGAACGCGTAGCGGAGCATTTCGGCTACATCGTCTCGGAGTTTGTCGCTTACCTATCGGATCAAAAAGCCGCCCAGGAGAAGGCGATCTTCGATACGATGAGAGCAGAAGGAAAGCTGCTGCTTGTGATCATCGATGAGAATACAAGAGGATGCAAGATCCCCGAATCCGATGAGATCGAAGTAGGACGCTATCCCAACCCATACCGGCACTACCTCTATGAAGATCTCGATCTTGGCTCTCTCAACAGCCTGGAGCGCAGAGTCGGAGACATTATCGATCGGCAAGAGAAGGTTTTGTGGTGGGTCAGAAACAAAACGGGCAAAGAGTGGTACGCCATCCAGGGATGGAAGAAAAACAAAATCCGCCCCGATTTTATCGTCGCCAAGAAAAAAGAGAGTGATGAGCTGGAGATCGTCTATATCCTGGAGAGCAAGGGTGAGCAGCTATCGGGGAACCCGGACACCCTCTACAAAAAAGATGTGCTTGATTTGATGACCCAGTTACACAAAAGCGGTCAATTGCAGGTGATCAAAACCACTTTGAGCGACCTCAATGAACATGCGGAAGCCTACCTGATCCCCCAAGGATCCGAGGAGAGGGATATTCGGACGTTGATGATGTAATCCCAATGCCCGCAAGGGCAATGTTAGATACTCTTCAAAAACTCCACAATCTCGTTGTTCCTCTGCACCATTGCCAGGATCTCGGCATTGGAGAAATTCTCTTTGATGTAGTGGCTTAGTAGATCCCTTTTGGCGGGATTTTTGATGGCAAGCCACTTGAGTTCTTCCCCACTGATTCGATCAAGCAATCTCTCTTTGGCGTTTTCCATTGTGAATGAAGTATCTTTGGGGGAGATTTTTTTCAAAACGTCGATAAGGATCTCTTTTGCGCCTTTGGTATATGTCTTGTTAGGACCAAATGGGATGCCACCAAAGAGTTCTTTTAGTTTGAGGTTCAGGGGACGACGTTGTTTTTCATAAAGACTAAACAATTTTGATTTGCTTTTTGTTTTTATTAATATATCAAGAGAGCTTTTAGGTAAAGCGACATCGATTATCTCTTTCATTTCAAGATCTTGATACCAGTCGGCAGCCTGGATAACCAATGAAAGCATCACCAATGATTTCATTTCATCAATAGAAATATCATCTCTTTTGCCCGCAATCTCCACAAGCTCTTCCAAGTACGATTCAATCAGGTAGGAAAGATGTTCAGACTCATCAAGGGTGATCGTATTGAGTACATTGAGCTTTTGGAGCATGATCATAGGGGGTGTCTGATGATTATGAAGGCTTTCAAAAAGATCCTCTTTGGAGGTACTCAGGATGAAAAAATTATAAAGAGTCGAAAAAACAACCTCTTCCGGAGAATGGACAAACTCATGAAGCCCTGCCGGAAGTTGCCCCAATATGCGACTTTGCCTGAAGGAGATGAACACCAAGGCTAAAAAATTGAGATATTCATAGTTCTCAAGATCACTGGCATCGATGACGCGAGCGAGTTTGTTGATCAATGATACCTTGTTAGCGGTGCTGTTTTTCCAATGCCGGTAGTGTTTGAGACTCAGAATCTTCCCTGTGGCGGCAAACTCCTCCAGCTCCTCCATAGTAAATTGATTCAAAAGATTGATTACAGGAACCCCTTTTTTTACATATTTATAAAATGTAGCCTTGCTTATATCAAGTATCTTCCCGTACAACTCATCTTTTCTCAAAATACACTCCTTTACTATCAGAATTATACCTCATTGGGCTAAAAAAAATGAAATTCGGTAAAAAAGGTATGAATTAGTATTGACAATTAAGATAAAACACGGCATGATTTGTATCGTATTTAAACCTTTTCGACGTACTTTTATAAGAATGTATCAAAAAAGATATACATAAGGAGTTTCGATGCCTCAGTGGATCACCCCGGACGAATTGGCACGTGGCATGGCTGATTTACCACCTATTCCTATCACAACACAGAACAACTTGCGTGCAAAGCGAAAGTTGACATATACCAAGGTGGGAACGAGGGTTTTATATAAGAAAGAGTGGATCCTCGAATATCTCAATAAGAATATGAGAAAAGCAAAGCCAAAGGATGCGTAATGTCGAAAATAAAGCACTTCCCACACTACCTTAATGCACGGAATGACCGAAAAATCAAGAAAGGACGGCTCCAGCTTGGTATCGAGTTTTACGCGATCTACTTCATGATCCTTGAGGCACTAGCAGAGCAAAAAGACTTTCGCTATCCCCTGGCAGACATCGACATACTGGCTGATGATTTTGGAACATCCATCCAAAAAATCCAGTTGGTCATAACCCAATATGATCTTTTCGAGATCGATCCTGTAGAGCAATTTTTCTCACCGGCGCAAGTAAAAGCCTTGCAGCCATATTTGCAAAAGCTGGAGCATTACAAGCTTATGGGTAAGAAAAGTGCCTTAGCCCGTAAACTCAAAGCAGAGCAGCAAATAGAGGAGCTGAAAAAGCTTAGTCAAGACGACTCAAGTCAACCTACGTTAAACGATGGTTCAACCTACGCCGAACAACTAACTAATATAACTAATAAACTAACTAATAAATTAAATATACAAACTCTCTCTATAAATCCACTACCCGAATTTTTGTCTACTCAAGAGTCCTTTGTCAACTACATGCGAGGAACTTATGCGAACGAATCCATAGGGATTACCCAGGATAGATACTCCAATGAAAAAGTGGAAATCGCCATTAGCAGTGATGGGATGCTCTACGATCGACTCAGCGGAAAAACCTTTCCCGGCACCAGAGCCAAAGAGATCTGGGCGGGTCTCTATGAGTTGGCATTGCGTGGCGAACTCCCCATCCTAAACCAAACCAAGGAGGCAATCAACCAATGAAAATCAAGGCAAATGAATTTTTGGCGTTCTTACAAGGTGAGACGGCAGCGTTTTGCTCCATCTTGCAACTGGAGGAGTCAGAGGCACAGGAGCTTCTCGACACCAACAAAGAGCTGGATCCGGCACGGTCACGGCTGGCGGATCATCTGATGCAGAACGAATCCACACCCGTCAACGGTGCAGATGCGCTTTTGATCGCGCTGGAGCGTGCGGAGATGCGGCTACAAGCCATCAGGCAGACGGCTCAGAGTTTGGCTCCCGTTTTAGAGCTTTGATTCATCAAACAATAAGGAGTAAAACGATGAAACACACAATCAAAAAATTTGGAATTTCGGCAGCGGCAGCAGCAATGCTTTTCACCACTCAAGCCGGTGCCGGCGGAGTTAATTTCACCGGCGCAACCGAATTTACCCAGATTCTAAACAACGGTGAACTGGCGGCACAAACCGCAAAGCAGTTCCAACAGTACACAACACAACTCCAGCAGTACTATACCCAACTGCTCCAGTGGCAAACCCAATGGCAGGAGTGGCAGCGCAAGATCATGGGCTTGCGAATGATGGTGAACAACATCGGGCAACTCCCCGAAAATATGAAGCAAAACTTCCTCAACATGGCGCAGCAGATGAAGCAATCACTGGAGCAAGGGCAGGCTATCGCCTACACAGCGGCGAATATCAACCAACGCTTCCAGCAATCCTTCAAAGGCTACGATCAGTATCTCCGGCAAGCCCAGGGCGGGAATCTTGATTTTTCGGCGCAGTACAAGCAGATCTTTCAAACCACCAAAGATACCGCTCTGAACGCTCTGAAGGCACTGGGTATCCAGGAACGCGACTTGCATAACGATCAGCAGTTTATGGGGCGTTTGCGGCAAGCGATGAACAGCGCGAAAGGCACAGAGGCGGCGATAGCGGTAGCCAATCAGCTGGCATACCATCAAACCCAGTCGATCCAGAAGCTTCAAAAGACCGTCATGACCCAAGCCAACCTGCAAGCGGAGTGGATCGCTCAGCAGAACGACACCGAGGCGGCGCGTCAGGCGCAGATCAAAGCGATGGACAGCGACTTGCTCCCCGAAGGTGGCGGGCATGAGCTGCCCGGATTTTAAGGAGGCAAACAATGAAGAGAATTTCCATTTTGGCGTTTATCGTCCTGGCACTGGCACTAACCGGCTGCAACGGCAAGAGCAAAGCACAAAGGGGCGAACACAACCAAACAAGCATCGATGCCCAACGATCCGAGGCGGCAAAGGCGATGGACAGCGATTTGCTCCCCGAAGGCGGCGGCAAGAAGATGCCGATGTTTTAGGCGGAATGTGATGACAAGCAAAGAGTTTTCAAAAACCGTCGAGAATATCGTCCAGGTCTTTATCGCCTCCTGGATCATTGCCTATGCGCTGTTACGCCTCAAAGCGCAGCCCTCAAGCCTGGGGGATTGGATGATGTTGATAGTGGGCGCACTCATCATCGGCTATGCCAACTGGAGTTATCGCCGGAGAAGAGCGGCGAGGGAGCGTGAGTGATGAAGAAGATTTTGATTTTACTGCTGCTTGGCAGCGCGACGATCTACGCCGCCTCTTCGACGATTATGCCTTCTGATGTGATTCGGATGGTGAAAACCCCCATCGTGCATTGGCACGATCAATTCGTCAATATCAGCTGGAGCGTTTTGCGCTATCTGATGTTTTTCGAGGTGATCTTGCTCTTTGGGATGAAATTTCTCAAGGGGGACTTCGAGCTGGGTAGCGTTCTGGCGGATCTGATCCGCATTACGCTGATCTTCGGCTTTTTCAGCTGGCTGATCTATGCCACTTATGATCTTAGCAAGATCCTGCAAGGCTACACCTGGATGGCGCAGCAAGTCGGCGGCGGGGTGGATGTGGATGAGGCGTTTAAAAAGATCGTCAATATGGTCATCAAGCTCTGGAAAAAGGCAAGCATCTGGAAACCGGGCGAAGCGATTTTGCTCTCGTTGATCATCCTCGTCAGTGCCGGGGTCTTTTTTATCCTATTGGGGCAGATCATCAAGAACTATATCTTTTCGATCATATCGCTTTACGGCAGCAGCCTCTTTTTCGCTTTTGGTGCCTTTACCCAGACTCGCCAATACGCCATCAACGCCTTTGTAAACATCTTCCGCTACGGAGCGAAGTACCTCTTCATGCTCCTGGTGGTGGATCTGGGATTGATCATCCTGGGCAACGCCCTTAGCAGTGACGCGAAGATCAAGGATCTTGCCATGACGCTCTTTGCCGTCATCGTGATCAAAGAGATCGCCGAAGGTGTCGAAGGGTTTGTGGACGGGATCTTTAGCGGCATGGGTAGCAGCGGCGGATCGGTGATCAGCGGCTATATGCAGCGTTCAGCCGCTACCGTCCAGCAAGCCACCGTCGGCGTGGCGGCGGGATTGGCAAAAGGCGCAGCCGGCGGAGGATTCGCCGCGGCTAAAGCGGCAGCCGCAGCGGGAGAAGGCGGCGGCAGAATGGCAAACATCGGTAGAGCCGCCGGCGCGGGTCTTGCCGGAAGCATTGGCGGCGCACTCACCGGTGCGGCGAAAGGCGCAATGGGCAAAGCCCACCAAGGTACCGGGCAGCTCAGCGGTATCGGAGCCTCCAAAGTCGCCGGCGGTGTCGCCAAAGCGGGATTTGCCGCAGCCAAAGGAGCCGTCAACCTGGCAACGGGAGGCGGCGGCAGTACATCGGGATCCAAAGACGGCGGATCCTCCTCGTCAAACAAAGATCGCAACGGCTTTGATCTGAGCCAACTAAAAAGCGGTTCCAGTACCGGTGAGATCAAGGGGGCGTGATGCAATACAAAGTGATCTTCAACGGCGACAAAAACAACTACGAAACCTTTGAAGATAGAGCAACGGCGGAGCGTTTCGCTCAAGGCTATCTCAACGCCGAAGTTATAGAGGTGCCGAGGAAAGCGGCGCAGACCAAAAAACAACACAAGGAGAAAAAACAATGACTATCGCAGTAGTAAACACAAAAGGCGGTGCAAGCAAAAGTACCGTGGCATTTCAAGTGGCGGCAGCTTCATTCCTTGCAAAAAAGCAGGAAGTGCATCTCATTGAGTTTGACGATGAGAACAAAGACAGTGAAACATTCTCAAACTCAAAGATCCAATCCTCCCAGGTGGAGATCGGGGACGGGACCGACATCGAGGAGGTGCTTAAAAGCACGCTTTTGGTGCCCAACGATCAAAACATCGTCATCGATGTCGGCGGTAATAAAACCACCACGATGATCATTGAGGGATTGAAAAAGACACGGCTTTACCGCAAGATCGATCTTTTTATCATTCCGATGAGTGGAGGATACCAAGATCTTAAAAACGCCGAAAAGACGTTTGAGATGATCAAGGATTTCGGTGTACCGGTGATCTTCGCACTATCGCGTGTCCGTAACCCCAAGCGGTTGCACTTCCAATACGGTGAATTTTTCAAAAAGTTCCCCGATGCCAACTATCTGATCCTTACCGAATCGGATGTGGTGGATCTGAGCCGGCGCAATAAAAAATCGATCTATGAGATCGCCTTTGATCTGGAGGGGAAAAAGGCGTTGGAAACGATGCTGGATGAGGCGTTTGATGCCGATGATAACCGCAAGATCGGCAGGATCAGTACCGTTTTGCAGATCTTCGACGAGAGCGAAGAGTATGTCGATAAGGTGCTGATACCGGCGTTTGAGTCGATCGAAAAAGGAATCGGCAATGGGTGCCAAGCCTAAACGATCCGAATCACGCAAGCGTCAGGCGCATATCATGATCCGTGTGAGCGAAGAAGAGAAAGTACGCATACGCCAAAAAGCGGCAATGGCAGGGTATCCGCACCGTACGGGCACCTACATCCGCAAAGCAGTACTAAACTATCCGCTTCACTCCCTGGTGGATCAGTATGCGATAGATAAGCTTCTTCAAGCCAAAGCCGACCTGGGGCGACTCGGAGGGCTTTTTAAACTTTGGCTTGCAAAGAGTGAGGATTGCAAAGCATCGGCGAAACTGGGCGAAAGGGACTATGAAACCGTCGAAGAGTTGGTGAATGCCATCGAACAGCGGCAAGGCGATCTCCTCCAAATCGCCGCGCAGCTGATGAAAAGCGTCAAAAGGCAAAAGAATGTTTGAAGAACTGGAAAATACACTCAAGAACATTTTGCAGGAGATGCGGGATCAAAAGGAGCTGCTGCGGATTGTCCTCAGCTCTCTGACCGGCAGCAAGCAGGTGGCTACCTTTTTGGGTGTCTCCCCTCGCACCATTGAAGGATGGGTACGCAAAGGGATCTTTGTCGAAGGGGAACACTACTACCGCCAGGGCAAACGGCTGGTGTTTATCCCCGATGCGATCATCGAGTTCAAACGCCACCCCGAACGCCGAAGACCCAAGCAGCAACCCAAACCGCCGGCTCCCAAAACCGAAGCGATCAATCCAACGGCAAAACGGATCGTAGCAGGCATCAAAAAGGCAAACAATGGCTAAACTCAAAGCGGTCAAATACAACTACAGCGGTATCAAATTTACCATCAAAACCCGTCCGGAATCGGGCAAGCTCTATATCGACTTTTACTTCGAGGGCAAACGTATCAGACGATCGACCGATATTTTGGCGTCCAAAGAAGGCATCATCGAAGTCAAACGCACCCTCATTCCCGATATCGCCGCTTCACTGCTGGATAATGTGATACCGCCCTATGAAGAGAAAGAGTGGACCCTTGACGAGTTGGCGCAGGAGTATTTCGTTTTGCAAGCTGCCACAATACGGAAACACACACTCGAACGCAACAAAGCGCATTACCAAAACCATGTGTT
>JALVXO010000088.1 GCA_027022775.1 Campylobacteraceae bacterium | reverse complement strand
ATATCAGAAGGCTTCCCTTCAACTGCCAGCAACTCTTCTAAAATTTTCTCTTCATTCTCTTCAAGTTTTTTAGCAACTTCTGCAAATTTAGGGTTGCTCTCAGCTAGAGCCTCTGCCCAATATTTTGCCAAATAGAAGTGGCTGGCTTTATTGTCTGGCTGGCCAGCTTTTCTGCCAGGGGCATTATTGTTGTCTAAATACGCTTCGTTTGCTTTATCAAGCGCATCTAAAACAGCTTTTACTTTTTCATCGCCTGTTTGGTTGTAAATCATTCTCAAACTCTCTGCAAGAGCCAGGAATTCACCAAGAGAATCCCATCTTAAGTGGCTCTCTTTTAAGAATTGGTCAACATGTTTAGGCGCACTTCCCCCCGCACCTGTTTCAAACAGTCCGCCGCCAGCAAGCAGTGGAACGATACTCATCATTTTTGCACTTGTTCCAAGCTCTAAAATAGGGAACAGGTCTGTTAAGTAATCTCTTAAAACATTTCCAGTTGCAGAAATTGTGTTAAGTCCAGCTCTGCTTCTTTTTACTGTATATTTCATAGCAAGTTCAGGAGCCATAATATGGTATTCTACCGGCTCTTTTTCTAAATGTGCAGGCAGATACTCTACAACTTTTTTAATAATATTTGCATCGTGCGCTCTGTTAGAATCAAGCCAGAATACAACAGGATCACCTGTCAGTTTTGCTCTCTCATGTGCAAGTCTAACCCAATCTTTAATCGCTATATCTTTTGCTCTGTATGCTCTCCAGATGTCACCTTTTGACACATTAAAGCTCATTAAAACATTGCCTTCGCTATCTTTAACTTCAACAGTTCCATCTTCAGGCACTCTAAAGGTGTATGGGTGAGAGCCGTATTCTTCAGCTTTTTTAGCCATTAAACCAACATTGCTAACATGCCCCATAGTTGCAACATCAAACTGTCCGTTTGTTTTGCAGTCTTCTAAAATAGCGCTATACATTTTTGCATAACTTCTGTCTGGAATAACAGCTACACACTCTTGAAGTTCGCCATCTTTATTCCACATTTTGCCGCCTTCTCTAATTACAGGAGGCATAGAAGCGTCGATAATAATATCGTTAGAGAAGTGAAGGTTTGTAATTAAATTGTCGCTGTCAACCATTGCAATATTTGGTTTGCCGCTTAAAATCACATTTTTAATAGCCTCTTCAATCTCTTCTCTTTTTTCAGATTTTTCTAATTTTTTAAGAAGGTCGCCAATACCCAGGTCTGGATTTACGCCAAGTTTTTCAAACTCATCTGCATACTTTTCAAATACATCTTTGAAAAACTCTTCTACAGCGTAACCAAACATAATCGGGTCGCTTACTTTCATCATTGTAGCTTTAAGGTGAATTGACCAAAGCAACCCTTTTTCTTCAGCATCTTTAATAGATTTTGCAAGAAGTTTTTTAAGTGACGCTGCAGACATAAAGCTTGCAGAAATTACCTCTTGCTCTTCAACATCATCTATTGTTTTTACAACTTTGCCATTTAATTCAATTGTGTAATTATCAGCTTTTTGAGCAATTAAAGATTGCTCATTTTCATAAAAGTCACCCTCTTCCATATAAGCAACATAAGCTTGGCAGTTTTCATCAAATGGCTTTAATTTATGAGGATGTTTTTGAGCAAATTTTTTAACAACTGCAGCTGCGCGTCTGTCTGAGTTTCCTTCTCTTAACACCGGGTTAACCGCACTTCCTAAACATTTAGCATATTTTGCAGCAATCTCTTTCTCTTCATCTGTTTGCGGATTTTCAGGGTAATCAGGCAAATCGAACCCTTTTTCCTGAAGCTCTGCAATACAAGCTTTAAGCTGTGGAACAGATGCAGAGATGTTAGGAAGTTTAATAATGTTTGCTTCGGGCTTTTTAACAAGCTCTCCAAGTTTTGCAAGCTCATCATCCATATAACCAAATGCCGCCAATACACGGCCTGCAAGTGAGATATCGCTCTGCTCAATATCCACACCCGCCTCTTTTAAAAACTTTTCTACAATCGGGTAAAGAGAGTAAGTCGCCAAAGCCGGCGCTTCATCAATTTTTGTCCAGATAATTTTAGGTTGAGACATAAATTCCTCCGTAATTTTTTTATTGATAAAGAGAGTTTAACAATTAATCACTCAAATAAGACTTTAAGAGGGGCTTATTTTAAAATTAACTCTCACCTATGTTTCGCTTTAACACACAAGCAGATATACAACAAAAAAAACGGGTAAAAACAGGGGAAAAACATGGGTTATATCTGGGAACTTTTGTAACACCTAACCCATAAAACTGAACTAAATTAATTTTAAACTTTAAGAAATAATTAAGTCAACTTAAGAGATAATCCTTTTTATGTTCAAAAAAATAAAAATAACAATATTTTATATAACCATAATTTTTTTAATTGTCGTGTTATCTATAGATGTAATAGTAAACGGCAGTGCTAAAGGGGCAATATATACAGACATTAAAAAAGTCCCTAAAAGAAAAGTCGCCCTGGTTTTAGGCACTGCAAAATATGTAAAAAGAGGGAAAATAAACTACTTTTACAAATACCGCATAGATGCCGCCGCAAAGCTTTACAAAGCCGGTAAGGTAGAGGCGATTTTGGTCTCAGGCGACAATAGAACAAAATATTACAACGAACCTGTAAGAATGCGCCGCGATTTAATTAAGCTCGGCATACCAAAAAACAAGATATATATGGATTTTGCGGGCTTTAGAACGCTAGATTCCATAATGCGCGCAAATAAGATTTTTGAACTTAAAAGTTTTATAATCGTCTCACAAAAACTGCACCTGGAGCGCGCCCTTTTTATTGCCAAAAAGCACCACATAGACGCCATAGGCTTCAGAGCCAAAGATTACCCCGGCACCCTTGCCTGGGCAAGAATGAGAGCCAGAGAGTATTTAGCCAGGGTAAAAGCCTTTTTAGATATTTACATCCTCCACACCACCCCAAAGTTTTTCGGAAAGTTTGAGAAGATTCCGATTAAATAGTTTTTAGTTAGCAAGTTTTATAAAAACTTTACCTTTAGAATAAAAAATGGTATAATTTAACTACATTTTAAATAGGAGATTTCTATGGCAACAAAGTGTTTGCAATTAGAGTTAAATAGCAATATTTACGATAAAGTAATTGCTTTTATTAGTAAATTGCCAAAAAATAAAATTAAACTGACTCTGTTGCCGGGAAATCAGGACAACAAAGATAGCAATATATTTTTAGAAACCTCCGGATTACTTTCTTCAAAAAAAATTGACCCGGTTAAATGGCAAAAAGAGATTCGCAGCGAGTGGGATGATTGTGAAATATTTAGTTGATTAAAATATCATTATTTACCATTTAAAGGGTGTAAAAGAAGCTACCGATTTTTTAATAGAAAACTATAAAGAAATTGCAATCTCGCAAATTACTTATGTGGAAGTTTTATCATTTCCTTTTACAAACGAAGAAGAACAATCAGTTAAGAAACTCTTAAATAAATTTGAAATATTGGATATAAATAGCTCTATTGCAGAAATTGCAATTCAAAATAGAAAAATAAAAAAGATAAAATTGCCGGATAACTTAATTGCATCTACCGCTATGAATTATAATCTTGTTTTGGTAACACACAATATTAAAGATTTTAAGCCGTTAAATATTTCAATAATAGATTTGTTTTAGCAATTTAACTGCAACTATATAATGCTGTAAAGTTTGTGAGATTGCATAGATTTAATAACAAAGCTTTTGTTTATGAGCTTATTACATTTTATGATTATAAAATTAGCAATAAAAATGAATTAGGTATAAAATTGTCATAAAATCTATAATTTCTCAGATTATAGGTTGACTTTAAAAAGAACAATTGACTTATTAATCATATTTTAGTATGATATAAGTATGAAGATTAGTAAGATAAGGTTGTGATTATGGTAAGAAAAACGGTAACTATAAGAGATGATTTGTTTAAAAAGCTGGAGTCTGATAATATTATAAGTGAATATTCATCATTTTCCGAATTGGTATCGAATGCACTGCAGCTTTTGATAGAAAAGAAGAAAAAAGAGCAGTATAAATTGGCTATGTTAGAAGCGGCAAAAGATGAAATGTATATTCAGGATATGAAAGATATAGAAGACGACTTTAAATATGCAGATTTTGAAAGTGCAAAATGAATCAATACGATGTTTATTTAGCAGATTTAAACCCAACAATCGGCAGAGAACAGTTTGGCACAAGACCTGTTTTAATAATTTCTAACAATTACGAAAATTTGTTGGATGTGGTGACAATAATTCCAATAACATCTTTAAAACCAGGCAGAAGAGTTTATCCTAATGAGGTGCTCCTTCAAAATGAATTAGAGAAACCGTCGATACTGCTTTGTCAGCAAATTAGAACAATTTCTAAAAAAAGATTAATTAAAAAATTAACTTCTATTAAAAATACTGCTGTTCAAAAGAGAATAGTAGATACTTTATGTTTAAGATTTGAAAATTTTTAACAGACTACAGTTTCTTAACCTTATATGTAATGCGCAAAAACTTAGAAAACAACGGAAATGAGGCTTTCTCACAGAGAGTTTAAGCACAAGAGTCTCATTTTGTTATTACCATTTATTGGTAATATTTTTCTCAAAAAGAGTGCAAAGCACAAGTGAGACTGAAGTCTCACTTCCAATATTTCTTAACTTTTTGCGCACTCTCAAGCGGAAATCTAGGTATTTGTTGACCGGTTATTAATATATTGGGAAAAATTTAATACCTCTCCCAGTATACCAATAACCACTACACAATATTAGACTCCTGTTCAAGCCAGGATAACGGGGTGCATTTTTCCGGCTTTCAGCTTTTAACTTTAAGCTTTCTACATTTTTGCAATAATTTATTTGCTACAAATGTTTATTTGAGTATAATATAATTTAAAAAAAAGCCAATTTGTAAGAAATTTGCCAGCTTTTACAGGATTAAAAATGAGAATGTTTATTACACTTTTATTGCTTTTTAACGCCTTTATTTACGGGGCTAATCTTGAAATTACATCCAACAATTTTTACTATAAAGATGGTGAGAATAAGGCGGAATTTAGTGGTAATGTTGTTGCAAAAGAGGGTAAAAATATTATTAAAGCGGGTAAACTTATAGTTTTTTTGGATGAAAACAGTGAAGCAAAAGAGTACAGGGCTGTTGGGAATGTTAACTTTGAAATAAAAGATGAGAAAAAAGATATAAAAGGCAGATGCGATACATTAACTTACCTGCCAGAAGAAGACAGATACATTTTAAAAGGGCATGTGCTATTAAATGATATTTTAAACAAACGCAAAGTTATGGGCGATGAGATTGTGCTCGATAACAAAAAGGGTGAAAGTTACGCCAAAAGCAGCAGCAAAAAGCCTGTAAAATTTATTTTTAAAGTAAAGAGCAAAAAGTAATGCAAGAGAGACCAAAAATTGTAAAAGCCGAATTTATTAAATCGGCGCAAAGCATAAAAGACAGTGTTGAAGAGAGCAGAAGCGAAATTGTGTTTATGGGGCGTTCTAATGTCGGCAAAAGCTCCACAATCAACCTTTTAACAAACAGAAAATCGCTGGCAAAAAGCTCCGCAACACCTGGAAAAACGCAGCTTATTAATTTTTTTGACATTGAGTATTTATACAAAAATGAGCGCTTTCCGCTATATTTTGTCGACCTGCCGGGCTTTGGGTATGCAAAGGTTTCAAAAAGCACAAAAGAGTTGTGGCAGAAAAACCTGCTGGAGTTTATACAAAAAAGGGTTGCAATTAGAATATTTATCCATTTAAGGGATGCAAGGCACCCTAATATGGAGATAGACAACCAGGTTGAAAAGTTTTTAAAAGCAAATTTAAGAGGCGACCAGAAAATTTTAACAGTTTTTACAAAAGGGGATAAGCTCAAACAGAAAGAGATGACGAAATTAAAGCGCGAATACCCGGGCTCTATTGTTATATCGAACCTTAAAAAAACAGGCCAGGATGCGGTTCATAGAGAGATTTTAAAATATGTTTTCGGAGTAAAATTTGATTGAGTTAAAAAAAGCAACCCTGGCAGATATACCGGCAATGCAGAAACTGGTTGAAAAAGAGGTAAAAGAGGGGATAATTTTAAAGCGCAGCGATGATGAAGTTGCAACAAACATCAGAAGTTACACACTGGCATTTAAGGAAGAAGAGCTTATTGGATACGGGGCGCTGCATATACACTCTGCAGACCTGGCAGAGATAAGAAGCCTGATTGTCAGCGAAAAAGCAAGAGGGCTGGGGGCTGGCAAGGCAATTGTTAAAGAGTGCTTAAAAGAGGCAAAAGCGCTCGGGGTCAAAGAGGTGCTGGTTTTAACATACATTGCGGAATTTTTTGAGAAAATGGGATTTAAGCAGATAGAAAAAGAGAAAATCCCAGAGCATAAAATTTGGCTTGATTGTGTAAAATGCATCCATTTTCCGGTATGCAACGAGATATCTTTAATTTATAAGGTGTAAGGTTTGACAGCAGAGAGAGCTATACAGGTTTTAAAATTCTTTTTTTGGGTTTCTATTGTTGTTTTCTACCCTATGCTTATCTCTATCTATGTTACCCTGCCCCTGTTTGTGGGTTTTGCAGGGCTGATTTTTGTTTTAGGGCTGGATGAAGAGAATTACAGTTACCTCTTTTTCTCTGCAGTGTATATGTTAAATTTAGAGATAAACCTCTCTTTGCCCCTTCTTTTAATGTTAATCTCTGCACTTATTTTTTACAATTATGTAAAAGAGAAGCTGGCTATTTTAAAATTGTGCAAAAAATGCGTATATATTTCAACTGTTTTGTTAATAAACCTTATCTATTTTTTGCTGCTTGCCGGTTACGATTTTGTAACCGACCAAAACAGTGTAAATTACGACCATCTTTTGGTATTTTCTTTTATTTATGACATTATTGCGGCGGTGCTTATATGAGATATAAGTTGATAATTTTATTAATGGTGGCTATCTGGGTTATATTGATTAACAGGCTATACCAAATCAGCATTAAATCGAACTATTATTATGAAAGACTGGCAAAAGAGAATGTTGAGCAGTCAAGCAAAATTAAACCTACACGGGGTGAAATTTTAGATAGAAACGGAAAACTTTTAGCAAGCAACAAAATAGGTTTCTCCCTTGCTATAAAACCGCATATGAAGGTTGAGAGCAAAGAGTTTGAAGATGTGCTGGCGCTTATTAAAAACTCTTTTAACAATATAGACAGCCAGCTATTAAAAAAGGTTTATAAAAAGAAAAATTCGCCATACAACCATAAATTTATACAGGTTATCGACTTTATCCCTTATGATGATATGATACGGGTTTACCCTATTTTATCTTTAAATAAAGATATAACAGTGGAAGCCACAACAAAACGATACTACCCTTACGGAAAATATTTAGCCCATGTTATCGGATATATCGGAAAAGCAAACCAGAAAGATATAGAAAAAGATGAAATTGTAAAAATTGTAGGCAAAGTGGGAAGAGTCGGTTTAGAGAGATACTATAACAAAGTTCTTCAAGGAATCCCCGGAGAGAGGGTAGTTAAAGTAAATGCTTACAATAAAGAGCTTGATTTAATAAAATATATACCGCCAAAAGGGAACAGGGATATTCAGTTAAGCATCGACGCTGATTTGCAAAAGTTTATTTACGACACTCTGGTAGATGAAAACCGCTCTGCTGTTGTGATTGTAATGAAAACAAGCGGCGAAATTTTAGCGGCTGTAAGCACCCCGAGTTACGACCCAAACCTTTTTGTTGACGGAATCAGTTCCAAAGAGTGGAAAAAAATCAGAAACAATTTAGAGCACCCCTTTACCAATAAACTGGTGCATGCCCTCTATCCGCCAGGCTCTACAATTAAAATGGGCGATGCGCTTGTAATATCCAAAGTTGCCGGCGATTATGTCTTAAAGCCAGAATACTGCCGCGGATATATGAGAATAGGAAACAGCAAGCATAAATTCAGATGCTGGTCGCACTGGGGGCACGGCAGCGTGGATTTGCGCAAAGCAATAAGAGAGAGCTGCGATGTCTTTTTCTATAATAAAGCGCTCTATATCGGTATAGACAAACTCTCTCACGGACTTAATGAAATTGGGCTCGGAGTAAGAACAGGTGTAGATTTGCCGCGCGAATACAAAGGGGTTGTGCCTACAAAAGAGTGGAAAAAAAGACGCTATAAGCAGCCGTGGTATAAAGGCGAAACTGTAATTGCAGCAATTGGGCAGGGTTATACAAATATAACTGTAATGCAGCTTGCCAGATATACCGCATTTTTGGCAACAGGCAACATGGTAACGCCCCATTTTGCAACTGTAATTAACGGCAAATCTTACGAAGGAGAGGTAAAAAAGGTAAAATTTGACCCGACAATTTTTAATATTGTAAGAAACGGAATGTATGATGTGTGCAACAACCGGCGCGGAACCGCTTACAGAGCTATGCACAATCTGCCGATTGTAGTTGCCGGCAAAACCGGAACAGCACAGGTTACCTCTATACCGCAGGATGTTAAGCGCAGAGCGCATGAGAGCGAACTTGCCTACTTCCACCGCTCACATGCGTGGTTTACCTCTTACGCTCCATTTAACAACCCTAAATATGTAGTTACTGTTTTAGTAGAACACGGCGGCCACGGCGGCAGCACCTCAGGCCCAATAGCAGCAAAAATATACAGATGGCTATACCAAAAAGGCTATTTTGGAGAAATGATAATGCCTAGACTCTTAAAAGAGATATATTGAGGGTTAAAGTATTTAAAAAGTTATATTAAGCACTGGTATGGTAATCTAATAAGCAAGTATTATATAAAGGTATAATGTGGAGAAAAACATTAAAGAGTACAAATGTGCAGGCTTTACAATTAAACCAGATTCACCAGAACTTAAAGATGTTTTTTTAGATATCAAAAGCAAATTCGAAAAATATGGGATAAAAGTTGAAATTGGAAAAAACTCTGCCAGAACAATAGGGTTAAAAGAGAAAGGGACAGATTTTAAAACAATGTGTCAAAAGTGCGATTTTTTGGTTTCTCTTGGCGGAGATGGAACTCTTTTGTCACTTGTTAGGAGAAGTTACAAATACAATAAGCCAGTCACTGGAATAAATGCCGGCAATTTGGGCTTTTTGGCAGATATTACAATAGATGAAGTAGAAAATTTTTTAAAACAGTTAAAAAACGGCGAATGCAGAATTGATGAAAGGATGATGATAAAAGGGCGCATAGAAGGGATAAACAAAGAGATAAACTTTTTCGCTTTCAATGATGTGGTTGTAACCCGCCCGATTGTCTCTAAAATGGCTACAATTGAGACTTATGTCGAAGATGATATGATAAACAGATACCGCGGGGACGGGCTTATTATTTCAACTCCGACCGGTTCTACCGCTTATAATCTTGCAGCTGACGGGCCGGTAATGTATCCGCTTACAAAAGCGTTTATTTTAACCCCAATCTGTCCGCACTCTTTAACGCAGCGCCCGCTTGTAATGCCTGCAGATTTTACAATTACAATTAAAACTCCGAATAAAAAACTGCTGGTTGTAATTGACGGGCAGGATAGTTATGAGTTGGATAAAGATGATGTTTTAGAGATAAAAGGCTCTTGCAAAAGCGCAAAACTGCTGCACAGAAAAGAGCGCAACTACTTTAGGGTGCTTAGAGACAAACTCTCATGGGGTGAAGAGTAATGTTAAAGAGGGTTCTTATAAAAGAGCTTTTAAATTTTAAAGCTGCCGAGGCGGAGTTTGATAAAGGGTTAAATATTATAACAGGCCCAAGCGGCGCGGGTAAATCGGTATTTATGGGGGCTGTTTTGGCAAATTTAGGCTTTGGAAACCAAGAAGCCAAACTTTGTGAAATAGAGTTAAAAAAACCTGCCAACTTAAAGTGTGAAGCTTATGAACTGGATGATGAAATTACGGTAAAATCGATAAAAAAAGATAGAATCCGGCTTTTTATCGACGGGCAGAAAATTTCCAAAAAAGCCCTAAAAGAGATGTTTGCCCCCTATATATCTTATATAAGCGTGCGCGATAAGAGCGGCTTTGAAAATGAGCGTTTAATTAAGCTTCTGGATGACTATTTAAGCGAAAACAGCAACTTTACAAACAGTTTAAATGAATATAAAAAACTTTATGCAGAGTACAAAACCAAAGAGGCGCAGCTGGCAGAACTTAAAGCCAAAATAAAAGAGTCCAAAGAGAGAGTTGAATTTTTAGAGTATGAAATAGGCAAAATTAAATCCATAAATCCCAAAGAGGGGGAGTATGAAGAGCTTTTAACTGTAAAAAAGCAGCTTTCTAAAATTGATAAAATTACAGAAATTGCCCAAAGAGTCGAAGCGGTTTTTGCTTACGAAGATGATATCGGCGAACTGTTTGAACTGCTGAATAAAGATAGCAGTTACATAAGCGATGCAATGAACCAGCTGCGCAGCGACCTGGATGATATAGAGAGTTTAAGCGAAGAGTTGAGCGAAATTGATATAGAATCGGTTTTAAACCGTTTAGAAGAGTTAAACTATTTAATTAAACGCTTTGGAACTATAGGCGAAGCTTTGGAGTACCTGGCGCAAAAAGAGCAGGAACTGGCATCTTTTGAGACTATTAATGAAGATTTAAGCCATCTTGAAAAATCTTTAAATAAATTAAAGGATAAATTAAACTCCCTTGCAAAATCTGTAAGCGATTTTAGAAAAAAAGCCGCTGCCGAAATAGAAAAAGAGATGGAACAGCTTTTAAAAGAGTTAAAACTCCCAAAAGTGCAGTTTGAATTTGAAGAGTGCGAACTCTCCCCTCTTGGCAAAGACGCTCTTTCTATTTCGATGCAGGGGGTTAAAACCGGGCAGTTAAGCGGCGGGGAGTTTAACAGAGTCCGCCTGGCGCTTTTGACTGTGGGGGCTAAAAGCAGCTCTAAAGAGGGGGTGATAATTTTAGATGAGATAGATGCAAATGTCAGCGGCGATGAATCGATAGCAATTGCAAATATGATAAGCCGCCTCTCTAAAAGTTATCAAATTTTTGCAATATCCCACCAGGCGCATTTAAGCTCTAAAGCCGACAAACACTTTTTAATTATAAAAAACGGAAAAGAGAGCCATATAAAAGAGTTAAACCAAGATGAAAGAATGAAAGAAATAGCAAGAATTGTAGGCGGAGAAAACTTTAACAAAGAGTCGCTGGAGTTTGCAAAAAAAATTTTGGAGTAGCACACTATGAGATTTATTCTTTTTTTAACGGTTTTTATTAATTTGCTCTTTGCAACAAGTGATAATATTAAAGTCAAACAACTAATTAAAGCGGCGCGTGCGCAGGTTGGGGTTACTAAATTTTACGACCCGGCTTATGTGAAAATTAAATACCCAATGGGTGATATTCCAATAATTCGCGGGGTTTGCACAGATGTAATTGTGCGCGCTTTTAGAAAAGTTGGCATAGATTTGCAAAAAGAGATTTATCTCGATAAAAAGGCGCATCCAGAGCGATATAAGGGGCTTTATTATACTAACAGGCTAGACCCTAACATCGACCACCGCCGTGTTAAAAACCTTCAGGCTTACTTTGCGGCAAAGGGTTACAGGGTAAAAGGGGCTTTTAAACCCGGCGATATTGTGGTTTGGAAACTGCCCGGCAGCAACCTCGACCATATAGGGCTTTGCAGCGATAAATTAAACAGCAAGGGCGAGCCTTTGATTATACATAATGTAGGTTACGGCGCAAAAGAGGAGGATGTTTTGCGCAAATATAAAATTGTTGACCATTTCAGGGTGTTTAAGTAGTGCGTTTAGACAGTTATCTGGTTGAGCAAGGTTTATTCGAGAGCCGAAACAGGGCTGCAGCTGCTATTAAAGAGGGGCAAGTTCAGGTTGAGGGCAAAACTGTTAAAAAACCCTCTTTTAAAGTTGAAGAAGACGCAAAAATTGAGCTTAAAGAGAGCAAGTTTTATGTTTCGCGCGCAGCTAGAAAGCTGGAAGAGTATTTAAAAGAGTTTTCCCTGCCAATAGAGGGAGTGCGCTGTCTGGATGTGGGTTCAAGCACCGGCGGATTTACGCAGATACTGCTTGAAAACGGGGCTAAAAGCGTTGATTGCGTGGATGTGGGCAAAGAACAGCTGCATAAAATGCTTCGCCAAGATAGCAGAGTTTCGGTTTATGAACAGACCGATATTAGAGAGTTTGAAGCCTTGCCCTACGATTTGATAGTATCGGATGTCTCTTTTATATCGCTTTTAAAAATAATTCAAAGCGTAAACCGCTTAAGCAAAAAAGGCACCGTAATTTCCCTGCTTTTTAAACCGCAATTTGAAGTAGGCCTTGGCGTTAAACGCGACAGCAGAGGAGTTGTGCTAGATAAAGAAGCAATAGAAAATGCAAAAAAGAATTTTGAGCATAAAGCCAAAGAGCTTGGCTGGAAGCTTTTGGATACAAGAGAGAGCAAAGTTGCAGGCAAAGAGGGGAATGTGGAGTATTTTTACAGTTTTAGAAAAGAGGGGTGAGAATTGAGGTTTGAGGTTTGAGTATGAGGATTGAGGATAATTGATAATGGGGAATAGATAATTTAAATTCCGTAATCCGTATGTGGTTGCGGCAATGCTCTTTTAGAGAAGAGAGATTAGAAAATTATTTTCCGTAATCTGTAATCCGTATTCCGTAATCCGTATGTGGTTGCGGCAATGCTCTTTTAGAGAAGAGAGATTAGAAAATTATTTTCCGTAATCTGTAATCCGTATTCCGTAATCCGTATGTGGTTGCGGCCGTGCCGCACAATTAGATGATAGTGACAGTTCAGGTTTCTGTCATTCCCGTGAAAGCGAGAGTGCGCAAAAAGTTAAAATTTCTGTAAAATTACCCATTTCAGTCATTCTGAGCGTAGCGAAGAATCTCGATAGAACGGCAGTA
>JALVXO010000087.1 GCA_027022775.1 Campylobacteraceae bacterium | reverse complement strand
AAATATAGATAGCCAAAATAGTCCCAAGCATCCCGCCATGACTTGCCAGCCCGCCTTTCCATACATACAGAATTTCAATCGGATGGTGCAAATAGTAACCCGGCTCATAAAAAAGGCAATGCGCCAGCCTAGAGCCAGCAATTGCCCCAATTAACGCATATATAAGCAAATCATCAAGCGTGCTTGGGTCTTTACCTTCTTTTATAAAGATTTTTTTCATTATCCAAAACCCAATAACAAAAGACCCCACAAAAAAAAGCCCATACCACCGCAGCTGCAAAAAATGCCACTTAAAAATAACAGGGTCCATATCCCAAACAAAATGGTGCATTCTGTGTCCTTAAGAAAAACTATTGTAATTATAGCGTGTGTTTGTGAAAATGGGAGGAAATATTTAATAACTTGCTTTAAATGATGAAAAATTAACCCTGCTTGCTATTAAATGCATTTTATAGTATAATACAAAAACTATTAAATGCATTTAATATTTAAAGGTTAAAAATGATACCGATTATAAGCAAACTTTCTAAACGGTTTTTAAGCAGCAAACCCTCTTCATTTAAACGATTTTTATATGAAAAAATCGATTTTTCTGCACAAATTATAGGAATTGTCGGAGGCAGAGGGTCTGGCAAAACTACTTTGATGCATCAATATGCTAAAGCTTCTAAATACAAAAATTCTCAAATTCTTTATATCTCTTGCGACCACCCTTCGGTAATAAGTGCAGATATTTATGAAATAGCAGATGAGTTTTATGCTCGCGGCGGCAAGCTTTTGCTTCTTGATGAAGTGCACAAGGTTAAAGATTTTGCATCGCATATAAAAGCAATTTATGATTTTACCGATTTGCAAGTTGTTTTCTCCGGTTCTTCGGCAATAAATATTCGTCATGAGATAGGCGATTTGTCAAGAAGGGCGCTTATTTATGAAATGCCGGTTTTATCTTTTAGGGAGTATTTGGCTCTTAAAAATGTAGCACATTTTAAACCATACCCGCTAGAAACTATTCTCTCTTCGCACGAAGATATTGTTGTGGATATATTAAGTGAAATTAAACCGCTAGAGCACTTTTTTGACTATTTAGAGCACGGGGCATATCCATTTTTTAAAGAGGGTATAAACTCTTACGGAAATAGGCTTTTAGAAGTTGTAAATACCACTATCGACAGCGATTTGGCATCTATTTTTAATATAAGCTACGAAAAGTTAGATGCTTTAAAAAAGGTGCTTTATATGCTGTGCGCCACAACCCCTTATGAAGTAAATAAATCCAAATTATCAGCAAGTGCAGGGGTGTCTTGGAGCACTCTTTCAAAATATTTGGAGTATATGCAAAAAGGTGCATTGCTAAATATTATTAGGGGAAGCAGAGGGTATAAAACCATTCAGGCGCCAAATAAAGTGCTTTTGGGCAATCCAAATCTTTTTGCAATACTTTGTGCAAAACCTGATACTGGAGCTTTGCGTGAAAGTTTTATTGTTTCGCAGCTTTTAACAGAACATCAGGTTCATTATCACAATCAAGGCGATTTTTTGGTAGATGATAAATACATTATAGAAGTAGGCGGAAAATCAAAAGAGAGCAAACAGATTGCACAGCTTAATAATGCATATTTAGCAATTGATGATATAGAGAGTGGATACGGAAATGCTATTCCGCTTTGGCTATTTGGCTTTTTATACTAACCAAAGAGAAATCAAGAGTTGATTTTCTCTTTGATTATTCTGGCTTTATTTGAGATTTTTTCGATTTTTTGGGCATTGTTTAGAGAGTCGTCAAGCAGGACTTTTACAAATTCGCTGCCTACAATTACGCCATCGACTCCTTGGGCTTTCTCTTTGGCGTTTTGTTCGTTTACTCCAAAGCCGATAAATAGCGGGGTGTTTGTGAACTCTTTTACATTGGCAATAATCTCTTGCAGGTTTTCGTTTTTGTCTGCGCCCGTAATACCGGCGTAAGCTACCATATAGATAAAGCCTTTTGAATCTTGCACGATTTTTTTAATACGCTCTTTGCTGTCTGTGGGGGCTACGAAATTTATTAAATTTATGCCGTTATTTTCTATTTTTGCTTTATATGCCAAAGCCTCTTCGTGCGGCAAATCGGGGATAATAAAGCCTTTTATTCCCGCATCTTTTGCTTCTTTTATAAAATTCTCAAGCCCGACATGGTAAAACGGGTTAAAGTATCCCATCCAGAGAGTATCGATTTTTGGGGCTATCTCTTTGCTTATTTCAAATAGATCTTTTAATTTAAAGCCGTTTTGCAGCGCTTTTAAATTTGCCGCTTCGATTACCGGACCGTCTGCTACGGGGTCTGAAAAGGGGATGCCAAGCTCTAAAAAATCCACTCCGCTTTCGCTTAAAGAGTGCGCCAAATCGATTGTAAAGCTGTTATCGGGAAAAGATGAAGTTATATACGCAACAAGTTTTTTCACAAACTAAACCTTTTTTTAATAATTTTACTGTAATTATAACTTTTTTGGATAAAATGATTATAGAAATTTTACAATTTGGAGAAATATATTTATGAGTATGTTAATTCCTGCTCGCAAAAAAATGAGTGTCCGAAGCGTTCAAAAGCTTAAAGGAAAAGATAAAATAGTTATGGTAACTGCTTACGATGCGCTTTTTGCTTCGCTTTTTGAAGAGAGCGCCGATATGATTTTAGTGGGTGACAGTTTAAATATGAGCTTTTTGGGCAAAAGCGACACGCTAAGCGCTACGATGGATCAAATGATTTACCACACACAAGCGGTTTGCAACGGAGCGCAGACCCCTTTGATAATTTTCGATATGCCTTTTGGCTCTTACACCAATAAAGACGAAGCGCTAAAGAATGCAATCAGGGTTTATCAAGAGACCGGCGCGGATGCTATTAAAATAGAAGGGGGGCGCGAAAAGGCTGAAATTGTGGAGCATTTAACAAAAAACGGAATTGCAGTAATCTCACATATTGGGCTTATGCCGCAATCTGTCAGAGGTGAGGGCGGATACAGAGTTCGTGGCAAAACAGAAGAAGATGAGCAAAATTTGCTAAAAGATGCTAAAATTTTAGAGCAAGCAGGCGCTTTTGCTTTGCTGCTAGAAGGAATAATCAGCCCGGTTGCAAGCAAAATTACAAAA
>JALVXO010000086.1 GCA_027022775.1 Campylobacteraceae bacterium | reverse complement strand
GAGCGAAATAGATATAGAATCGCAAATAAAAGAGAAGATTAAAAATCCGCGCTATTCAACATTGAGAAAAAACTATAAGCTAGAAGCAATGATACTTAACCAGCTTTTTGTAAATCCGCAATACCGTTTTGTTAAAGAGGATGAAATTTATGGCAGAGATGAGTGTGAAGAGGGTAAAAAGGATAATAAGAGTAAAAAAATCGACCTGGTAAAAGAGTATATTGCTGGAATAGATGCTGCTAATAAAGAGTATTACACACCACCGGAGGTTTTTAGTGCGGTTTACTCTTTTTTTAAAAACAGTATTACAAGCAGCGGGCTGGTGATAGAAGAGGATGTAAGCTGCGATATAGACCCGATAACTTTAAATGAAGTAAATTTGCAATACACTTTCCATGCAGGCGAAGAATATAGGGATATTATCAGCGGTTTAAGGGCAATTTACGAAGCGGTTGTTTTTTTGAATTTAAAAGACGAGGATAGAATCGGCCATGCAGTGGCGCTTGGAATTGACCCGAAACTCTTTTTGCAAAATAGACGCAATATTACATTGACAAAAGGAGAGTATTTAGATAATTTGCTCTTTTTATACTTTCTGCTTGGACAGCGGGATGATTCGCCAATATCTTTAGAGCTTCTTAAGAATAGAATTTACCGCATAGCTTCGGAAATTTACAACCACAATTTTGAAGACAAGGGTTATAAAATCGATGATTATGTAGATGCGTGGCTTTTGCGCAGAAATTGCCCAAATGAGATAAACACCATATTTAAAGCTGTTAAAGATGATTTAGATAGCTTGGTTAAAAACGGTTCTAAATTGAACCATTTAAAAAAGCAGCTTAAAAAGGTGCTGGATGGAAAACACTCAAAAACTCTTTTTGTTAAAGAGTTAATTAATGCTGTTCCTAATATTTTAGAGATGTTAGAGACTCAAAAATATGAAAACATCTATATAAAAAATGCGCTGCCGGACTTTTTTAACCATATAGACAGCTCTTTGGAACCGATTAAAAGGTATATGAAGGTAAAAAACAATCCTAACGCTTTTGAACTTTACGACCAATACGCTTTTGATCCGCTGGTTACTTACAGGGCAAAGCAGGTTTATAGCGACAATCCGGCATTTGAACCGGATATTTATGAATTTATGCAAGATTTAATAATGGAAGATGTGATTGTTAAGAAAAACATAATTATAGAGATACTGCCAACTTCTAATATTTTAATAACCTCTATAAACGATTATGAAAACCACCATTTTTTAAGATTAAATCCGCCTAAAGAGATTACACCAAACCGCTTTGGCTTGCGTAAGGGCAAGATTAAGCTGATATTAGGAACAGATGACCCTGGCATTCAGGGAACAAATTTGATGATGGAGATTTATCATATAAAAAATGTTATAGCCAAAAAGTATGATAAAAAAATTGCCGAAAAGTATGTTTTGGAAATGCTTAAACTGGGCAACTATGTTTTTGATAAAAGATAAAATAGGGTGTAATGGATAATCGTTATTTAAATAAAAAATAGTATAATTATTGCCATATTTGGTAAAAGGGATAGGTTAATGAAGTTCGAAGATATCGAAATTGAAGATGTTGACTTTGAAGCAATGCTTGAAGAGTCATTTAAAAAAGAGGAAAGCGGAAACGATTTAGTAGAAGGTGTAATTGTAAAGATTAGCGAAGAAGATAATCAGGCGCTAGTTGATATAGGTCGTAAAAATGAGGCTATTGTATCTTTAGACCAGCTTAAAAACAGCAATGGCGAAGTTGAGTTTAAAGAGGGTGACAAGATAGAGGTTGTAGTAACCGGCCAGAAGGGCGAAAGACCGATAGTATCTTACGATTTGGCTAAAAAAAGAGCCGCAATGAATGAGTTTTTAGCAGAGTATGACGACTCTCAAGAGTATATTGTAGAGGGTGTAATTACTAAAAAGAACAGAGGCGGCTTTATTGTTGACTGCGACGGTTTAGAGTTTTTTATGCCAAGAACTCTTTCGTATTTAAATCCAAAAATCAATCCGATAGGCAAAAAAGTTAAAGCTTTAATTGTAAAAGTGGATAAAGAAGAGGGTTCTGTTGTTGTTTCGCGCAAAGAGCTGATAGAGAGAGAAAAGAGAAGAGTTCAAGAGATTATAGATAAAATTGCAAATGCAAAAGAGCCGGTTACCGGTATTGTTAAAAAGATTACAAGTTACGGTATGTTTGTAGATGTGGGCGGAATTGACGGGCTTGTCCACTACTCTCAAATTTCGCATAAGGGGCCTGTAAACCCTGCAAAATATTTCAGCGAGGGTGACGAAGTAAAAGTTGTAATGGTTGATTACGATAAGAAAAAACGCCATCTTTCGCTATCTGTAAAAGATGCTACTCCAAATCCATGGGATAAAATCGATGAAATTTTAGAAGTTGGCGACACTATTAAAGTGACAGTAAGCAATATCGAGCCTTATGGCGCGTTTGTAGATTTAGGCGATGATTTGGAAGCATTCTTGCATGTTTCAGAAATCTCTTGGGATAAAAATGTAAAACACCCTAAAGATTACCTTAAAGTGGGCGACGAGATAGATGTTGAGGTTATTGAGATAAATAAAGATGAGCAGCGCTTAAGAGTAAGCCTTAAAAAGCTTCTTCCAAAACCGATTGAGCAGTTTGCATCTAAACACAAAGTGGGCGATGTTTTAAGCGGAGAGGTTACATCTGTTACAGATTTTGGCGCATTTGTAAAACTTGGAGAAATCGAGGGGCTGCTGCACAATCAAGAGTGTTCATGGGATAAAAGCAAAAAATGCAAAGATATTTTAAATGCGGGCGACACTGTTGAGGTTAAAATTATAGATATAGATGCGCAAAACGGCAAAGTCTCTTTGAGCAAAAAAGCTTTAGAGAAATCTCCTGCCGAAGAGTTTGCAGCAAACCATAAAAATGGCGATATTATCGAAGGAACTGTAAAAGATATTAAAGATTTCGGCGTATTTATTGCGCTGGATGAAGGTGTGGACGCGCTTATTAGAACCGAAGATTTAGCGCCTCTAAAAGCTGATGAGCTTGAGAAGGGTCAGAAAATCCAGGCTGTTTTAGTCTTTATCGACCCTAAAAAAGACAGAATCAGAGCTTCTGTTAAAA
>JALVXO010000085.1 GCA_027022775.1 Campylobacteraceae bacterium | reverse complement strand
CGCTGGAGGGGGTTTTAAAACACTCTGCACCATACAAAAAAAGCTTTTTTCCGCAAGAGGTTATTGAAAATTTTAATCTGGATTACCACCCAAGTTTCGAAGCAGTCGTGGTAGATTACGCCGATGCAATAGCTTACACCAGCCACGATATAGATGATGGAATAAAGTATAACCTTATAGGTTACGAAGATTTAAAAGATGAACCGCTGATTGTCAGGGCTGCAGCAATGGTAAAAGAGGAGGGGATAAATCCGGAAGAACATCTGTTCAGGCACCGTCTTGTGGCAGCAATTATTAAAATTCTGGTAGAGGATTTTATGGAGAGTTCAAGGGGCTTTACAGAACAGCACCGAAGCGAAATACCGCTTGTGCGCACCTTTAAAGCCGATACAAAACTTAATATAGGCCACTCAAAAGAGATTGCCAAAGAGCTCTCAAGCTTAAAATCGCTGCTCTTTAAAAAACTCTACCGCCACGAATTTATAGTAAAAAAAATGTATGCCGGCAAAGAGTGCATAAACAGGCTATACAGCGCCTTTATGGAAGAGCCGAACCTGCTTCCGCAAAGACAGCGCCAATTGATGCAAATAAGAGCCAAGCACCGCGTAATAGCCGACTACATAGCCTCTATGACCGACCGTTTCGCAATGAAATGCTACCATGAGATATACGGGATTAAACTTTAGCAGGGTCAGGCGTTGAAAATTTGCATTTTTAATGAAATTCAACGCCTTGCGGTATTTAACCGCTTTTAATAGTTATAGTAAGGGTTATTGCTATCTTCATATCTGTTTGCATAAATGCTGAAATATCCGCTGCTGTCTACCTGTTTCCACACTGCAATGGCATTGCCGTCTTTATCCATAGCTACTTTTGGGTTGCGGGCAGTTCCGCTTCCGGTTTCTAGCAGGGTTGCATTGCTGTCCCAACTGCTGCTTTGTGCATCATATTTTTTTGCATATATGCTCCATTGACCCCAATCATCCTTAATATCTTGCTCTTCCCACACCACAATTGCATTTCCATCACTATCTATTGCCAAATCTAAAGATTGCGCATCTTTATTTTTTTTGTAAGTTACTAAAGTAGCTTTCTTTTCCCAGCCGCTGCCGGCAATATATCTGCTTGCATAAATTTTTAATGTTCTATTGGCACCTGTATTTCTTTGAGACCACACAGCAATTGCATTGCCTTCATTATCAAAAACAATTTTTGGTTCGTATGCTTCTGCCTCTCTGTAAAAAGTTGCAATTTCACCATCTCCTTCCCATCCGCTGCCTGGAACATATCTGTTTGCATATATTGTGCTGCCTATCCATGTGGTGTAACGCTTTTGTGACCATAAAACAATTGCATTGCCATCTTTATCGAAAGCAATATCTGCTGAAAGAGCATGTTTGTCGCCGCTTTGAATTGCAACAGGCTCTCCCCAGCCTTTGCCCGCGGTATATCTGTTTGCATGCATAATATAAGCGTACGCGCAGCACACTTTTGTCTTTTGTCTCCATATTGCGATTGCATTCCCCTCGCTATCCATAGCAATTTGAGGAGAATCGGCACTCTTTTCATACTTTTCAATTGCAACAGCATTGCCCCAGCCGCTGCCAGCAGAGTATCTGTTTGCATAAATGCTGTAAACATTATTATCTTTTTGACTCCATACTGCAATTGCATTGCCTTCATTATCCATAGCTATTTGCGGGCAGTTTGCATCAGAATTTTTATTTTCTAGCAAAACAGCACTGCCCCAGCCGCTGCCGGCTGTATATCTTTTAGCATAAATGCTGTAAGCATTACTCTCTTTTTGTCTCCACACAGCAATGGCGTTTCCATTTTCATCTATAGCTATTTTAGGGCACATCGCATCTTCGTTTTTATTTTCAAGCAAAACAGCACTGCCCCAGCCGCTGCCGGAAATAAACCTGTTTACGTAAATACTTCTGTTTTTATTGTTCCCCTCTTGCTCCCATATGGCAAAAGCGTTGCCCTCTTTGTCAAAAGCCACTTGAGGCCTAGAGGCGTTTCCATTTTGATTTTCTATTACTGTTGCACCTTGCCACTCTTTATCTCCTACACATCCTGTTACAGTAAATGCTGAAATTAATGCTGCAGATACCGTTAAAAGCTTTTTATACATAAAGTTCTCCTCCCGTTTTAAAATTTGAATCAGTCAATTTAAACAGTTTTTCTTATCTCCTGCAACATTCAAAATTATATATAATATTTATAAGCAGTTTCTATTTTATTTCAAATTTGAATATTTTAGAAAGTATAAATTGCAATAGTGAAGATTATGTAAGATAAAAGTAGAAAAACAGTAATTAAAACTGATATAAAAACCCCAGGCTTTGGGGGCTATTTTCTTAAATCTTTTGAGCGGTCATATTGAATATTGTAAACTTTTAAAATATGTTTTTCTCTTGCCAAAGCTTCTTTAACATCTATTACAACTTGAGTATTGCTGGCATCTTCTAAAACTATAAAGCCCTCTTTTTTATTTACCATTTCATTATAGAACTGCTTAAAACTTACAATTTTTTTACCGTTCATTTTAACCGGAAGATAGTTATACATCCCCTGGTTTCCTCTGTTGCTTCTGTCAGCCAGGACACCAAGCATAATAACCTGGTCCTGCTTCTCTTTTGTTGCGCTTTTTTCCAAAAGGTTGTAAATTTGGCAATCTTTTCTTTTACCCCCTTCGATTATATTTTCTACAAGAGGTGAAAATATGTAACCGCCGTAAATAAAGTAAGTAGGGTCTTTGTCGTATTGGTAACTTTTTACAAGCCACACTTTGGAGTTGGGCTTATCTAATTTTACTGTTACATTTACAATCTTTTTATTGCGCCAAATTTTCAGTTTAACGCTATCACCCATTTGAAGCAGGTCAACAGCATATTTTGCAGAAGTGTACTCCCCTTTTCTAAACTCTATTGTTCCGTCATCATAAACTTTTTTACCATTAATTTCTAAAATAATGTCGCCTTTTTTTACAGCATTATAACTGTTTCCAAGAGGCATAATTCTATCAACCAAAACTCCTGTCTGGTTGCTGTCTAAACCGTAATAGCGTTTAATTGCGGGGTTTTCCAGGGTAGAAATAAAAAAGTGAAGCTGCGGCACCCCGTCTATTTTTCCATCTTTCCAGTCATTTAAAAAGTGTTTAATCATAACAGTAGGAACCAAATAACCGATATTCTGGCTAAAAGTAATCCCCTGCATGACAACACCGACAATTTTTCCGCTGCTAATTGCCGGACCGCCGCTGTTGCCAGGATTAATTGCCGCATCTACCTGTATTGCAAGAAACTTTTCGCCGCTGTGGACATACCTTTGATGTTCTATTCTAGAAACTACACCCGAAGTTACGCTTAATGTTTTGCCGCCCATAGGGTAGCCAAGAACCAGAATTTTTTGTTCTGTATGCGGCAGGCTGCCGATTTTAAGAGGCTTAATACCGTTAAAAAACGATTTGTCTTCAGTTGTTACAAGCGCCAGGTCCAATTCGTGCGAAACTGCGACTACATGTGCTATAAACCGTTTAGTTATATCAAACCTTTGAACTTCTAAAAAGGTGGTATTAGCCACAACATGGGCATTTGTAAGAATCAAATTTTTTCCAATAACCGCTCCGCTGCCGCTTGAGCGGCTTATTCTGCTAATCCACGGTTTTTTATAATTTGGCTCTTTGGCAGATGAGTAAATTTTTACAATCGCTTTTTTTATTTCGATATCTTGCAGCTGAGCAAACAGAGAAAATGAAAAGAGTGCAAGCAGTATAACTATTCTCAACTGAAATCCTTTTTTTGCTAAAATTATACACAAAAAAGTTCAAGGTAATATATGAAAAGATTTTTTTTATCGTTTTTATTGATATTTTTTGTAAGCGGGTGCGGAACTGTTGCATATAAACAGATTCACACGCCAAAAGATGAGCCTAAAATAGAAAAATTAAAAAAAGAGCTGCTTACGGTTTCAGACAATCCTAAAGAGGCTCAAGAGCTGGCGGAACTTGCAATTGCATACTCTAAAGTTTTGGCAAACCGTTACAATTTAGTCAGCCCGCCGCTGTATCACAACTTTTTGGTAAATATAGGACAGAGAAAACGGGGATTGTGTTTCCATTTTGTAGAAGATTTAATGCAAGAGATAAACCGGCACGATTTTAAAAGTTTTCACTTTAGATGGGGCAGGGCAAACGGCGATAAGTTTGACGAACATAATGTAATAGTGGTAACCGGGAATAAAAATGACAATTTTAGTGACGGAATAATTTTAGATGCATGGCGCAACAGCGGAAATCTGGTTTTTTGGCCTGTTAAAGACGACCCAAAATACCGCTTTATCGAATGGGATGAAGGCAACAGGCGGATTGCCAAATAGTGTTTTTGTTACTCAATTTCCCATATTTTTAATTACTGTTTATGGTTTTAAAGCAATTTAAATTTTAAATGCACAAATATGTGTTACCTTACTATACATAATTTTATTTTAAGAGATTTATTATATAATAATTCTTCAAAAAAATACCATTAAATGAGAATAAAGTTGCAAGCAGATGACAAAGTATAAATTTGACACATTCTACCAAGCTTTAAAATATTATGCACATAGCCAGCCGGCAACTACTGCAATTGTAACCGACAGTAAAAAGATAAGCTTTATAAAACTGCTCCTTTATACAGATAAAATTGCGACCTTCTTGCAAAACAGAGGGGTAAAGCCGGGAGATAAAGTCGGTATTTTTTTAAAAAACGGCTGGGAGTATATTGCAATAATTTATGCCATCTCAAAAGTCGGGGCAGTGGCTGTTCCGATTAATACGCAGTTTAAATCTACAGAATTAAGCAATATTTTAGAAGATGCAGATATCAGCGCTATGTTTGTAAGCGATTGTTTGCGTGATGTTGTAATAAAGTCGATAGCAATACATAAATGCCAAAATATAGCTTGGGTCGGCAGTGACAAACTGGGAACAAGATTTGACAATCTGCTTGAATTAAAAGATGAATCTATAGAGGCAGAAAGAGAACTGGATGATGAAGCTGCAATATTTTATACTTCCGGCACAACCGGCAAAGCCAAAGGAGCAGTGCTGACAAACAGAAATCTGCTTTTTAATGCCATGTCTGCAAATAAAATGTTTAAAGTTTCAAAAAAAGACAGAAGCGCCGTATTTTTGCCGCTTTACCACATTTACACTTTTAATGTAATTGCTCTTTTACCGTTAAATTTAGGCGCTTCTTTATATATACCGCGCCACAATGCACCGTTTGAAAATATATTAAAAGGGGTGCTTAAACATAAAGTTACTCTATTTTTTGGAATACCCAAAGTTTTTGATATTTTAGCAGATGCAAAACTCTCTTGGTTATTTATGAGGTTTAATAAAATCAGGCTTTTTATATCTGGGGCGGTTGCGCTTTCTCAAACTACCCATGAAAAGATGCAAAATAAATTTGCAAAAATTCCGCTTATAGAAGGGTACGGCTTAACAGAGGCTTCTCCTATTGTATCTGTAACCCCTCCGGATAAAATTAAAATAGGTTCTGTAGGCGTGCCGATTCCAGGATGCAAAGTAAGAATAGTAAACGAATACTGCATGGATGTGGAAGAGAATGTTATAGGCGAAATAATTGTAAGCGGCGATAATGTTATGAAAGGGTACTTAAACAAAGATGAAGAGACCAAAAAAACAGTAGTTAACAACTGGCTGTTTACAGGCGATTTGGGTTATTTAGACGAAGATGGCTATCTGCATATAATAGACAGAAAAAAAGATGTTATAATTGTTGATGGAATGAATATCTATCCGCAAGAGATAGAGGAGTATATCAAAAGATTTGAAAATGTTAAAAATTGTGCAGTTATAGGAAGTAAAGATGAATTAAGAGGCGATTTTCCTATCTGCTGTATTGAGCTTGAAGATCCGGATAAAGAGTTAAATATTGAAAATTTAAAAAACTATTTAAAAGGTTTTCTTGCAGATTACAAAATACCAGAAAAGTTTGTTTATGTAGATAAGATACCGGTAACTGGCAGCGGTAAAATAATGAAATTTAAATTAAAACAGGAGTTGATTAAAAAAGAGCACCAAAATGTATTGGAGCAAAACTTACCTGAAGATATTGATGATTTAGAACTTTACAAAATGCTGTAAATCTATTTTAATCAGCGCCATTTGCCATCGCCATTTTCTACCCAACCCCGAACCAATCTCCAATCTCTAAATTAAACTTTGCCTTTTGGAAACAGAGAGTATAGAGTCAAAATATCCTGATCATTTTCATAAGCAGGCGCATGTGTTTCTAGGTAATCTAGTGCAACACTGTAATACCCGTTTGCTGTCAGTTTTTTAATAAAATCGATAAATTGCCATTTTTTAGAAATTATGACTTTGGTCGAAAATATGGCATCTTCAAAAGCCTCTTTAAAGTTCTCTTTCTCTTCAATAAGTTTTAAAAAATCTTCATACTCTATGCCGTCTTTCATCATTAAATCGGAATCTATCAATTCAAATATATCCAAATTTACAGAATTTGTTAAACTTTTTATTAACTGCTCTATATTTTGCCTTATATTTTCTGTTTCATCTTTTACTGTCTGATAATAGTAGTATATAACTTGCGCCTCTTCTTTAAAATCCAGCCCTAAATCGGAAAGAAGAGCTCCTATATACGCATCTGTATTGTCTCTGTCGTAAGAAAGAATAACAGAGTATATTGTCAAGGCATCTTTATAATTTTTTTCTATAAAGAGCCTCTCTGCCCTTTTTAACTGTTCACCGATTTTCATTTAATCACTCCTGCCCTTAACATCAGTTACACAATAATATCATAATAAGTTAACAATTTCAAGATTAAATATATTATATCATAACTTAAAAAGCAGGCAGATTATATTAACATTTTGAAAAGAAAAGATGCTTTTTGATAAAAGTGCTTATTTAGTACCATTAAATGGATATAATTATTATGTAACTTTTCTATACTATGGTAAAATCTAACTATAGAAAATAGATAAAAAACTTAAAGTTACACAGTCTGACCGGTATAAATCCTGTTTTTATTTGCTTTTAAAAGCAGCAGAGGTTTTTACTCCTCTTCTGCCTCTTGCGGCTCATTTAGTTTTAAAAGTTTTTCAAAAAGCTTATCTTCTATAATCCCCATTTTAAGAATAGGTATCAGATTATTTGCCGTGTAGTATTTAATAAGCTCTTGAGGGTCCTGGCCGCTCATTAGCGCTTCGTAATATAAAACCTGGTTAATTTCGCCGTCTGTCACTTCAATATTTTCAGCTTTTGCCAAAGCATCTACAATAAATGTGGCTTTTACGCTGTTTTGGGCATCTTCGCGCACGCTTTCCCTTAACTCATCCAGTTTCTCTTTTGAGTTTTTAATCTCTTCAAGCTCCTCTTCGCTTAATGTCTGGGCTTTTTGGTTTGCAAGGTTGTCAATCTCTTGCTCAACAATATTTTTAGGAAGGTCAAAGTCATACTTTT
This sequence comes from Campylobacteraceae bacterium, assembly GCA_027022775.1. GTDB lineage: Bacteria > Campylobacterota > Campylobacteria > Campylobacterales > Sulfurovaceae > JAADEQ01. Next base: position 5,426 of record JALVXO010000085.1, on the reverse strand, counting down.
TAATTAAATTTTCTAAAATTTGAGGCTTTAACTCCTCTTCGTAAATTTTTCTAATTTGCGCGCTTTGTGCTATATCTTTTGCCATTTTCTTTAAATCTTCTAAAGTTGCATCCTCTTTAGCAAGCGCTTTTTTTGCAAGTTCATCATCTATTGCCGGTTTAACCTCTTCTTTTATATCGTGCAGTTTAATTTCAAACTCTGCCTCTTTGCCTGCAAGGTTTGCTGCCTGGTAATCTTTTGGGAAAGTAACTTTAATTGTTCTCTCTTCCCCTTTTTTCATGCCCAGCATCTGCTCTTCGAAGCCTTCAATAAACTGTTTAGAGCCGATTTTAAGTTCGTAATTTTCTGCGCTGCCGCCTTCAAAAGCTTCGCCGTCAACAAAACCTTTAAAATCAAACACGGCAACATCGCCCTCTTTTAACTCTCTGTCCTCTTCGATGCTTTTAAATTTAACATATCTTAAAGCGACATTTTCCAGCTCTTGGTTTATATCCTCTTGGCTGGGTTCAGGTTTTTTAAACTCAGGTATTGCATCACTGTAGTCGCCCAGCTCAAATTTAGGCTTAAGAGATACAATCACCTCCATCTCTTTAACATCTTCTTTCTCTTCAAACTTTTCAAAAATAGGGTTGCCGATAATATCATTTACATCAATATTTGCTTCTTTGTAAGCTTTATCCATAGCATCTCTTATAGCTTCGCCTTCGGCATCTTGCAAAAGCTTGTCGCCATACATTTTTTTAACTATGGCAACAGGAACCTTGCCTTTTCTAAAACCGTCAACCTTTAATGTTTTGCTCGCCTCTTTTGCGATTTTATCCAGCTTGCTTTCGATATCTTTTTTATCGATTACCGCGCTTACTTTATAATTGGCATTGTCAAGTTTTTCTACATTAACAGTCACAATTTATCCTTAAATAAAAATTTTTGCAAAATTCTATCTAAAAAAAGCTAAATAACAATACTTTTTATACAAAAATGAATATTTTTGAAGAAAAGCCACGCAAAAGTGGCGGGAGTAGCTTTACTGCTCTTGGATTTTTTTCTTAAGTGTTTTGCCGGGCTTAAAGCGGACACCGTATTTTTCTGCAACTTTAACCTTTTTTGTAGTGCCAGGAATGTAAATCTCTCTTGCATTCTTTTTAACCGGCTCAAATGAACCAAAACCTAAAAACGATACAGGCTCTTTGTTTTTTAGGCTGTCAACTATAGTATCTAGCATTGTGTTGATTACCAGTTCGGTATCTTTTCTGGATAACCCTGTTTTTGCAGCAACCTCGTTTATCAAAACAGATTTTTTCATTTATCTTCTCCCAATTTTTTATTACGTCTGTATGCATAAAGACGCTTGATTTAAATCAAAAATTTTACTGATACAAAATGTTATCATAAAATTTTATAGATTTAAATACACTCAAATCCCCCATTTTAGGGCTTCTCTATCCGAATTCCCATAAAATGGGCTTAAAATTTTTTTTATGTATTTTCTGTGTATTTTTTTTGCAAATTTTTAAATTTTAAATTGTTTCTTTTCGTAACCTTCATAAAATCTGTCTATTTTCTTTGAGAGATATATTTTGCAGAAACAATCGCGGTAATTTATTTATTTGTTAATTTGCGCTTGTGCAATCTAAAGCTCATTTAAGTATAATAATATGACTGAAAATATTCATAATATGACAAATCTTCGCTTTTACGGCATAATATACTGTTTGGAGATGCAATGATAAGAGTAGTTAAAAGAAATGGAAGAGTAGAACCTTTAGATGTTACAAAAATCCAGAAATACACCTCTGCAGCGGTAAAGGGGTTAAAGGGTGTAAACCAGAGCGAACTGGAAGTGGATGCCGGTTTGCACTTTCGTGATATGATAACAACTAAAGAGATACAAGAGACTTTGATTAAAACTGCTGTGGATAAAATAGATATAGACCGGCCAAACTGGACTTTTGTCGCTGCACGGCTTTTTCTTTACGATTTATACCATAGAGTTTCAGGATTTACAGGCTATATCCATTTAAGGGAGTATTTTGAGCGCGGAGAGAAAGAGGGCCGCCTTTTTCCGGGGCTAAAAGATAAATATGATTTGGATGATTTAAATGATTATATAAAACCTGAACGGGATTTGCAATTTACATATCTTGGGATTAAAACGCTTTACGACAGATATCTGATAAAAGACAGAAACGGGGAGCCGATTGAATTGCCGCAGCATCTGTTTATGGCAGTGGCTATGTTTTTGGCTCAAAATGAGTTTGACTGCCAAACCTGGGCAAAAAGGTTTTATGATATTTTAAGCAAATTTGAAGTGATGGCGGCAACGCCTACTTTAAGCAATGCCCGCACAACGCGCCATCAGTTAAGCAGCTGTTATATCGGCTCCACACCAGATAATATAGAAGGGATATTTGACGGTTACAAAGAGATGGCGCTACTTTCCAAATTTGGAGGCGGCATAGGCTGGGATTGGAGCAAAGTGCGCGGAATGGGAAGTTACATAGACGGCCACAAACATGCAGCAGGCGGCATTGTGCCATTTTTAAAAATTGCAAATGATGTTGCGATTGCTGTTGACCAGCTAGGCACCAGAAAAGGGGCAATTGCGGTTTATATTGAGCCTTGGCACATTGATGTGCGCGACTTTTTGGATTTAAAGAAAAACTCCGGCGAAGAGCGCAGAAGAACCCATGACCTTTTCCCGGCACTTTGGATAAACGACCTCTTTATGGAGAGGGTTGAAAATGATGAAATGTGGACTCTTTTTGACCCTTACGAGACGCCGCAGCTTTGCGATATGTATGGGGATGAGTTTAGAGCAGAGTATGAAAGGCTTGAAAAAGATGACTCTATAACAAAAGAGGTGGTTTCTGCAAAAGAGCTCTGGAAAGATGTTTTAAGAAACTATTTCGAAACCGGCAACCCGTTTTTGGCATTTAAAGACACCGCCAACCGCGCAAATCCAAATAAGCATGCCGGAATTATAAGAAGCAGCAATTTATGCGTAACCGGAGATACAAGGCTTGCTACACAATTTGGGCTTATGAGGGCTAAAGATTTAGAAGAGATGGGCAAAGAGATAATAGCAAGTTACGATTTTAGAACAGATGGCAAAAGAGAAGCTTACGGCGTTGGAATGGCGCAATGCCTTAAAATGTATAAAACAAAAGAGTATGCCGAAATTTACGAAATAAAAACAAAAGACGGCTATAGTATAAAAGCCACTCCTTGGCATGAGTTTTATGTTATTAGAGATAAAAAAGTTATTAAAATACCATTAAGAGAGATAGAGTTAAGCGATAAGCTATTAATTCAATCGGCAAAAGGGCAGTTTGGAAAAGAGGGCAGTTACTCTTTGGGCTTATTAACAGGCTTTATAACAGGGGATGGAACTCTTTCTAGAAATCACTCTAACAAGCAGACAGCCCATATTGACCTTTATAATGAAGATATTAATTTAAAAGAGATAATTTTTGAGAATTTAAAAGAGGTTATAAAAGAGTATGAAGAATTAGATAAAGCTATAAATAAAGATGAAGAGCTTCAAATGCCAAAAGAGTTTAACCATACCGAAAATTCAAAGAAGATAAGGTTTTCCAGTGTTAAGCTTGGGCGTATTTTAGAAGAGAAATATAAGTTTAGCAAAGATAATAAATTAAGAGTTCCAGAGTTTATCTTTAGAGGAAAAGAAGAAGCGGTAAAAGGGTATTTACAAGGATTATTTACATCTGATGCTACGGTAAATATTATTAAAAATGACGGTATTGAAACTTTTGCTATACAGCTTGCCTCTATTTCAAAAGAGCTGTTAGAAGATGTTCAGATACTGCTTTCAAATTTTGGAATTAGAAGTAAATTGACAAAAATGAGAGAAGGCGGTGATGTTCACTTTGCTTATAAAGATAAAGAGTATCTCTCAAAAGAGCTTTACAGATTAAATTTAAACGGACATAATGCTATTAAATTTGTTGAGGATATTGGCTTTTTAGGAGTTAAACAGGCAAAAGCTTACGATGTATTAAAGCAAAGAGAAGAGTTAGGGTACCCAAGATACGGCAGAAAAAAAGAGCATTTTGAAGTAGAGATTGAATCGATAGAGTTTGTCGGCAATGAAGATGTTTACGATACAACCCAGCTACTTAACCACTCTTTAATATTTAATGGAATAGTTACAGGCAACTGCACCGAAATTTTCCAGAACACTAACCCAAATTATTACAAAATACGGGTTAAGTTTACTGATGGCACATTTGCGATTTTTGATGAAGAGGAGCAGGTTACAGTTGACAGCGGCATAACAAAACCGGCAAAAAAGATAACTGCGCTTGATACTCTGGGGGGCAAAGAGATATTTATTGTAGATAAAGAGTGTGTTGACGGCGATACTGCTGTGTGCAACCTTGCAAGCGTAAACCTCTCTAAAGTAAATACCCCTGAAGATATCGCCCGCGTGGTTCCAATTGCCATAAGAATGCTTGATAATGTTATAGATTTAAATTTCTATCCGGTAGAGAAGGTTAAAAAAACCAATTTAAAAACAAGGGCTATCGGGCTTGGTGTAATGGGCGAAGCGCAAATGCTGGCAGAAAATGCAATAGAGTGGGGAAGCGATGAGCATTTTAGAAAAATTGATGAAATTATGGAGTCTATCAGTTATTATGCCATTAAGACTTCCAGCGATTTAGCGCTTGAAAAAGGAAAATACAGCCAGTTTGAAGGGTCAGACTGGAGCAAAGGGATTTTCCCGATAGACAAAGCGAATGAAAACGCCTGCAAACTTGTGGACAGAGGCGGGCTTTTTGGCTACACCCACGATTGGCTTGCGCTTAAAGAGAAGGTTAAGAAAGACGGCATGCGAAACGGTTACCTGATGGCTGTCGCACCTACAAGCTCTATTTCTATTTTAACAGGAACAACGCAGGCAATTGAGCCTATATATAAAAGAAAATGGTTCGAAGTTAACTTAAGCGGCGAAATTCCGGTAACTGCGCCAAATTTAAGCCCGGATACCTGGACATACTATGTAAGCAGTTACGATTTAGACCAAAGAGTTTTGGTTAAAGCTGCTGCAATCCGCCAAAAATGGATAGACCAGGGGCAGAGTGTGAATATCTTTATAAGGCTTGATAAAGCAAGCGGGAAATATCTAAATGATATCTATATGACAGCCTGGAAATACGGGCTTAAATCCACTTATTACCTGCGTTCTCAATCTCCGCAGGCGCTTGAAGAGAAACATTATGTAGAAGATAGAAGCATGGAGTGTATAGGTTGTCAATAATCAAAAAATGGCGGCAAATCCCCCCTTCTAACCGCTTTTTGATAGCTTACCCGTTTTGGTTTCTGCTGCTTTTTGGGCTCTTTTACTGGGGGAAATACTGGTCCCTCTCGCCTGTTGGGCAGTTTTTAGATTCAATTCAGCGCGAAAT
>JALVXO010000084.1 GCA_027022775.1 Campylobacteraceae bacterium | reverse complement strand
CATATCTTCAAGAGGGAAGCTTAAAACATCGGTCGGTTTATCCAGGTTTCTGTGCTCTTTATTCAGTTTAGCTATCTCTTGATTGTCTGTAATAATAAGCTCTATATCTTTTTTAACGCCCAAAAACTGGGCTATCTCTTCTAAAAAGTTTATATCTATGTCTAAATCGGTTCTATTCTCAAATAAAATCATACGGGTATTTTATCTAAAATCTTGTAAAATAACACAAAAAAAGGCTTAATATGAGCAAAAAAGCGGTCTGTATAATTTCTGGCGGGATGGATAGCGCTTTAGCTTCTGCTATTGCAAAAAATAAAGGATACGAAATTATAGCGCTGCACTTTAATTATAATCAGCGCACGCAGGAGAAAGAGCTTGAGTGTTTTGAAAAGATAGCGCAAGATTTAAATGCAAGCGAGAAATATGTTATAGATTTAGACTTTTTCAAGCAAATTGGCGCAACCGCGCTTATTGGTAATGAATTTGATGTGCCTACAGACGGTATTAAACCTGGGATTCCCATAACTTATGTGCCTTACAGAAATGGAATATTTCTCTCTATTGCTGCTGCAATTGCCCAAAAACATGAAGCAGATGCCATTTTTATAGGTGTGGTAGAAGAGGACAGCAGCGGCTATCCAGATTGCAGAGAGAGTTTTATAAATGCCATAGAAAAGGCTATTAATTTGGGGGTAAGAGATGAAACAAACATTAAAATAGAAACTCCGCTGATTCATTTAAGCAAAGCCGATATTGTCAAAAAAGCTTTAGAGTTGGGTGTAAAACTAGAACACACCTGGAGCTGTTACAAAAACAGCGGCAAAGCGTGCGGAGTGTGCGACAGTTGCAGATTGAGGCTAAAAGGGTTTAAAGAGGCAGGCGCAAAAGACCCGATAGAGTATGAGTAATTTTATTTTGAGCTATTAAGCCCAGAAGGTGCGGTTTTATTTGCAGGAGCTGCACTCTCTTCTGGATTTAGAGTGCCCTCTGTGCAAATAATTACATCAGTTGTTTTATTGTATTTATCTACACAGTTTGCAGTTACTTCAGTATCTTTAATCTCTTTATCAAGTTCTTTAATGGCTTTCTGTTTTTTCTCGTCATTTAAATTATCAAAGTCAAAATTGGGGGTTCTGTCTCCCAGTTTGTCATTAATCTCTTTTACAGGGCGCATGCATTTTTCAGCCTCTTGTTTGTTTGCTGCTTTTGCGATGCACTCTTTTGCTTTTTTCATCTCTTTTATTAAAGGTTTTAAATATTTTTTCTGTTTAGCAAGGTATCTTTTTCCAAGGGTATTAATAATATCTTTTTCTAGTTCCGGAGTAATAGTTAAATTTTTATCTTCTAGATTAATTCCTTTTTTCTTCATTTCTGTTTTTAAATCTATAATTGAATTGATATAATCATCTGTTCTTACAAGCGAAGCTCTGTCGTCGCTGTATTCACTGTCTTCAATTACATGGAATTCTGGTAATTTAAACTCTTTTAAAGGGATATCTTTGTTTAAAATAACCTGCACAGCTTTTTTTTCGCTATAAAAACCTGCATTTTTAATGACTATTTTAAGGGGAATTCCCTGATACAAGCATACCTGCTGATCATTATACTCCCATATATCGCACTCTAAACCGGCAATTTTTTCTGTTCCTGTTTTTTTAGCACCCATTTTTTCTAAAGATTTTATACTCTCATCAGATAAATCCAATTTTTGTGCTATAGCCAAATCTAAATCTCTGTCTCTGGTTTTATAAATCTTTTTTTCTTCAAAATCTACTGTGTAAACTGTTCCGTTATCGCTATATACAAGAGTATGGCGGCTTCTAGTATCATTGAAATCACCGGATTGCACTTCGCTTACATCTTCTTCTTTTAACTCTTTTGCACCCCAATTATCAAATACCAGTTTGGCAATACCTTGTACTTGTGAATTTAAGTTGTTATCGTAACTTTGCGTTTTTACATCATAATAAACCATTCCGGATTTGAATTTATAAAGTTTAAATTTATCTCCGGCATTTAAAAGGGTTGTAATAAGAATAACAACTGTCAATATTCTTTTCATTATGCAATCCTCAAATTGGTAGTATGTTAAAATATATTATATCAAAAAAAACTGTACGAATGAGTTAATTGTATATAAAAATTATAATATAATGTAATACTTTTGTATTGTATATTCACAAAAGTGTAATATTTTATGCGGCTCTGAAGAAATCTCTTATATATTCATATCCGGAATAGAGAGTTAAAAATACCGCAATCCAAAGCAGGGCAGTGCCAAAGGGCCAATTCATCAGCAGAAATCCTATTGCGAACATTTGGGCAACTGTTTTAACTTTGCCCATCCAACTTGCACTAATATCTATGCCTTTATCTATTGCGCTCACTCTAAGCCCCGTAATAAAAAGCTCTCTTGTTAAAATAAGATATATCGCCCAGGGACTGGCGCGGTGGAGCATCATTAAGCCTAAAAATGCAGCAAGGGTTAGCATTTTATCCGCCAATGGGTCTAAAATAGCGCCAAGGGTCGTGGTTTGGTTAAATTCTCTTGCAATGTAGCCGTCGAAAAAATCTGTTGCGCTTGCAAGCACAAAAATAAAGCCAGCAAAAAAGTCCAGCCAGCTGTAATGTATTCCTTCAAATATGGGCAAATCGCGGTTAACAAGCAGCACAAACATTAATGGAGCCAAAAGCAGCCTGATAAATGCTAAAATGTTTGGAATATTAAGCGCTTCTTTGCCCATAACTGCCTGCTATCTAAAAGTTGTTCCGCCGTCAACTATAAGCGTGTGGCCTGTTATCCAGCTTGCATCGTCGGTGCACAGGAAATAAACAGCACCTGCTAAATCTTCAGGAGTCCCCATTCTGTTTAGTGCAGAGCGTTTTATGGTTTCGGCTTTTACCTCTTCGTAATTTGTAAAAGCCCTTAAAGCGTCTGTCTCAATCGGTCCGCCGCTTACGGCATTTACGCGGATTCCCATCTCTCCAAGCTCTGTTGCAGCGTATCTCATCATCGCTTCTACTGCAGCTTTGTTTGTTCCGTGCCCCGCATAATTTTCTATATAGATGCGGTTTCCTGTGGAGCTTATTGTAACAATGCTTCCGCCGCCCACTTTTTGCATTCTTTTAGCCGCCTCTTGAGAACC
>JALVXO010000083.1 GCA_027022775.1 Campylobacteraceae bacterium | reverse complement strand
AATAATTGCAACTTTTTTAATATTTTCCATTGATGATTTTAAAACATAAAAAGCTGTCGCTTCTATATTCGGTGAAAGATGAGAAAAATCAATTACATCAATTTTATAAGGATAGATGTCAAAAGAATCTTTATACTTATTATCTATATACCGTTTAACATCTAAAGCCGTTTGATAGTCACCTTTCTCATATACAATGGTATAAATAATTTTATTCTCTATCAGTTTGTTTTTTACTTTTTTATCCAGAAGCATTATTTTTGGAAAGATGGATGCCTGTGCTTTGAGCAGTAAATCATCATAATTGTATCCAAAAAGCAACTGAGCTAATAAAAAACAAAATAATAATATTCGTATCATTTAAAAACTCTTTTTTAACGTAATTAAAAAGGTCCTACGCTCTTGTGCATAATCATCTACGTAACTCTCTGGTGGAGATGGATACCGAACATCAGCATTAAAGATATTTTTACAACTAATATTCACCATGTATTTATACTTTAAATTTTTATAATTCAAAGCAGTATCTACAGTTGAATAAGGTTTAACCTTAGGACGCAAGTCTGTTTTCAACCTCTCTTTTGAACTAACGTATTTAATAGTTGTACTTAAAGATAATGCACTATCAAAGTTATAGATGTAGTACCCTTTTGCTAAATGATGCGATACGTTTGGTAAATTATTATTTATCCCGCTTCCTTCAATAGTATAATAACCATCCAGGTAAGTATAAGTTACATATAATTGATCACCAAAAAAGAGATGCCCTTTATATTCAAGCTCAATACCGTAAATATCTGTTTTTGCCGTATTTTTATATACAGGATCAGCAGGCGAATTGTATATTTGATTTTTGTTTACAAGATAAAAAGCATTACTCTGAAAATAAGAATCACTTGTAAAATTTCGTATATATGCAAGTTCATACGAAGTTACTTTTTCCGGCTCTAAATCCGTACTTCCAACTCTCGCGCTATTATTTTTTGTAAACATCTCTTGCCAAGAAGGATTTCTATGGGCAGTACTATATATTGCTTTAAATATGTTTTTAAAATCCTTACGATAAACAAAAGAGATTCTCGGTTCAACTCCTGCATCTTTATAAGATGTCTGTTCATAATTTACTCCATATAAAACACTTAGTTTCTCATTCATATCATATGCATCTTGCAAAGAAAAAGCATAAACATTACGTCGGGCATCTTTATCAAAAAACGGCAGTGTATTTGTATAATCAACTAAGGCAGCATCGCCAGTCGTTAAATTTGAGAGTTTAGACTTAATATCAATAGTTTTTTCCTGAGTCACTCTATATCCCAGTGTAATCTGGTGTTTTTCTAAGCCATTATATTTCAAGTAGCTGGTTTGGTAGAGAACTCTTTGTTCGGCATAATGTTCGCCATATCCACCTTCAGGAAATACTACACCGTTTAAAATTGCATTATCAGGTATCAGCTTTGCTTTTGAATCAAAAGCATCATATTTTACCCCTGCTTTTATATCTACATGAAAATCATCAATATTTTTAGCATATCCCAACTCTGTATAATAGCTCGGCAGTTTTATTCTGTCACTTTTTTGCGGTAAGGCAAGGTTAATACCGTAAGCACTCCCCTGTTTATGCTCTAGTATACGAGCTTTTAATGAAAACTCTTTATACTGCAGGTTTAATCCAAGTGCATACTCATCAAGCCAGAGTGGAGCATCACCTGATTGAGACAAACCTACATTAGCTGCTCCCAAAGAGCCTTGCGAAAGCCCGTCAGGACCGGATGATATATTTTTATTATCTTTTTGATAGTAAAAATCTATATGCGCTTTAAGTGTTTGGGTTTTAAAGTTTTTAACAAAACCACCCATTCTGTAATCATACGAGCCGTATTTAAAAACCAGTTTATCATTCGATTCAAAACCTTTGAAATCTTCAGCATAGGTCACAACATTGATTGAACCGGCATAAGCATTAATACCATCAACCTTGCTGCCTGGACCTCTGATAACTTCTATACGCTTAATCATATCTATCGGCATGGATAGATATTCAGAGTAGGCATCAAAAAAGAGATTATTGACGACAACTCCATCTATTAAAAGTTTAGATTGTCCGTAAGCAAAGGGGTTAGAACCTCTAAAAATAGGCGTTTGATTATTAGTATTATCTGTTGCCATATCTACGCCTGGTACAAGAGTCAGGGCTTCTTTCAGGTTAGATACCCCAAGTTTTTCAAGTTCTTTACTGTGGAGTACCGAAATAATATAAGGTTGATAATGTTCATTCTGTTTTGTCTGCGTAGCTATAGTATCAAACTCTTTCATATCACTAAAGAGAGAGTCGTGTAAATCATCTGCTTGAAGCTGCAAAGTTGTCAGACATGCTAATAAAAAAAGATTGATTTTATATTTCATATTACTTCTGTTCCCAGAGTTTTATAAATTCTGGGTTTGTTGTACCAAGTTCTTCTGTATATAATATACATGGATAACGTAAACCAAGATTTTCATCTTGATGTATTGCTCCTATTGGATGATACGGCATTTTATATATTTTCAGTAATCTCAAAAAACTCTCTTCAAGATATCCATAACTGTATTCCACACCAATTTTCATCATTTTTAAATATGTTAACTTTTTAAATTCATTTATAATTATTTTAGTTGTTTTCATATCTCTATAGTGGGCACCAACAAATATTCTTGACATTTCGCCCAGTTTATCTCGATCAAACATGCTATTATCAAATTGCGTACTGTTTTCTGTCGGATAACCTATCGGAGAGTGATATATAAGCCGTACTGTTGCACAGACCTCTCCCTCTTTATCTAAAGCGGCAAAATGAATTGCATACGGGTCATATTTATCATGCTCTTTTATCCCTACAATACCTGCTTTGTGCAAATACTTTGGATACACCTCTTCTAATACCTTATACCTAAATATAAAGACCTTATCTAACAATTCTTTGTCAGTAACTTCTAAAAATGTAAAATTCACCATAAAAGATTATATCATTTTATTTTTTAATTCCTGCAATTTTTCTTTCACAGCTTCTACATGCTCTTTCACACGAACTTTTTCCCATTTTGCACGGACTATGCCCTCAGGGTCAATTATGAATGTTGAACGAACAATGCCCATATACTCTTTTCCATAGTTCTTTT
>JALVXO010000082.1 GCA_027022775.1 Campylobacteraceae bacterium | reverse complement strand
CGTGCCAGTTTTCATTGAGTTTTGGATTGGCGAAGGTGAAAAATTTATTCTTTTTATCCCATTTATAATCGGCATCTACCGAAATTGCCCGCACAGGGTCTGCTGCTACAGCCGAGTAGCATGTTGTGTGCGGTGATTTCCACGACGGTTTTTTGCCAGCTATTAAATCGGCTATAATTCTTGCTACAACATACCCTTCGCTGTTTGCAGTATTGCCCGATTTGCTAAAACGCATCGGGCGGACATCGCCGCAGCAGAAGATATTTGGGTCATCTTTTACCTGGTAGGTAAACGGGTCAATATTGGCTTCTAGCTTGTTTACTCCATCTTTTGCAATGCCCGCAATTTCAAGCAGCTTGCTTCCTCTTACCCTAGGATAGAAAGCAGCATCTGCAAATTCAAATACATCGCCGACTTCTGTCTCTACTTTTTTGTTTTTAAGGTCGAAGCTGTCGATTTTTGCGCTTGGAACATACTGGATGTAATCTTTGTATAACTCTTTGAATGCAGAGTGGAACCCTTTTTTCTTAATTGTTATATCCGGATTTTCATCCAAAAGCACCACTTTGCCTTTTATTTTGTTCTTTTTAAAGTAATCTGCAATTAAACAGGCTCTTTCGTAAGGGGCAGGCAGGCAGCGGTAGTTTCCGCCCGGGACAGTTAAAATAAAGTTCCCCTCTTCGAAATCTTCAAGTTTCTCTTTAATAACTTGATGTTCGCTGTGGCTCATAAAACCTGGAGGATACTTGGTTCGCAGCGCATACTCAAGTTCGATATCCCCTTTTGTCCATTCGCCATAATCGTAATCGATTCCTGTTGCAACCACAAGATAGTCATATTTTACATCGCCGTTTGTTGTAATAACCACTTTGTTTTTTTTGTCAATATTGCTGGCAGCTGCCTGGAAGAAAGTGTAACCGTTGTTATTTGCAGCATCAAGGTAACTGTGTGTTAAAAATTCTAAATCTACCGCATCAACAAGCCAAAGATTGCTTATTGGGCACGAAACAAAGTGGGCTCTTTGTTCAATTAATACAACATCGGTATCGGGTGAGTATTTTTTTAACCGTTTGGCAACCGATAGCCCAGCCCAGCCGCCTCCTATAATAACAACCCTTTTACCTTTTCCATTTTTTGGAAGCGGTGCAAAGTTAAATTTAACACTTTGCTTTTTTTGAGGCTCATTTTTTTCTGCACCGTTTGCAAAGGCTGAACCCGCTGCAGCCAAAGCAGCCAGTTTTAACAGCTCTCTTCTTTTCATAGTTTTATCCTTTAATATTAGAAAAGTTTATATATTGCAATAATTATACAATATATAACATTAAGAGTAAAAATATTTAATAGGTATAATAATGTTTTTTTATTGCAAAATGTGGGGAAAATACTCAATATTTTTTAGATTATGTTTTTATTTGTCTAAAAAGTTTTTATTATTAATTTGCAACCTAATTAGTATACAAATTACTTAAAAGATAGTATAATTACAAGAAAAAAGGATTAACATGACACCTCAAGAGAAAGAGATAAAAGATAGAGAAGAGGTTATAAGAGACGATCTGCGCAACCTGTTTGAAACAAATTTGAAAATTTTTGACTGGAATATTCCAGAAAATGATGACAGAAGCTCTGCGCAGCTTATAGCAGATGTTTTGCAAAAAGAGTTAGAAAATATAAAAAACGATATCGCCGCAGGCAAATATGATAATTATTAAGGAGCAGTTATGAGCAGCAGAGACAAACAGAAACATTTAGAAGAGATTAAAGAGCATATTGGCAAACATGAAGGATTGAGCGAAGAGGAAAAAAGCAACGCTTTTAAACATATCGAAGAGTGGTATGCTGAAGATAAAGCCTTTGGAACATTCATCGCCGAACTGGCAAAAATATCCCCTAAAATAGAGGCGTTATTAGTTGAGCTTGGGTTGATTTAAACCCAAAATTTGTATTAGATGATACCTCATCTGCATTGGTCATTGGCAGCAGGGCACTGGAGCAAATTAAAAGAGTTAATTTTTTAACTCTTTTAACGCCTCTCTTGCAACCTCCCTGTCGTCAAACGGGATTTTTTTATCTTTTATTTCGATGTAAGTTTCATCACCTTTGCCTAAAATAAGCAAAACTTCATCTTTTTGGAGCTCTTCAACCGCTTTGTAAATCGCCTCTTTTCTGTCAACAATAACTTTTATCCCCTCTTTTCCTTTCAGCACAGCTGTAATATCATTAATTATTGCCATAGGGTCTTCGCTTCGCGGATTGTCGCTTGTTACATAAATCTTTTTTGCAAATTTAGCTGCCGCCAGCCCCATTTTTGGGCGCTTATCCCTGTCGCGGTCTCCGCCTGCTCCAAAAACTACAGCAATATCCCTGTCTTTAATGCTTTCTAAAACTTTAAGCATACCGTCAGGCGTGTGGGCAAAATCGACAATAACAGTTGGAGAGTGCGAAATTACCTCCATTCTTCCGCTTACACCTCCAAAGTTTTCTACAACTTCGCAAATCTCTTCAAGCGGTTTTTGAGTAAGCAGCTTTACAGCAGAAACCGCTGCTGCAAGATTGTAAACATTAAAAAGCCCAGCAAGGTTGGAGCGAAATGTCGCCATTTCGCCAAAATGGTTAATTGCAGCCGTTATGCCGTTAATGAGGCTAAAAGCCTCTATTTTAAAGCTCGAAGGCTCATCCAGAGAGTATGTGTAAGCTTTTGCCGGGTTGTAATTTATCTTTTTAATCTCATCTTTATTTAAAAGCTTTAATGTGCTGTCCATAAAAAACCTGCTTTTAACCGCTCTGTACTCTTCTACGGTTTTATGGTAATCAAGATGGTCTTGTGTAACATTTGTAAAAATTTTAAGCGCAAAATCTATATTTTCTATTCTGTTTTGGTCTATTGCGTGGGAGCTCACTTCCATGACAAAATAGCTTCCGCCTGCATCTTTTGTTTTTTTCATATTGTGCAGGGTTTGCAAAATAGAAGGGGTGGTCAGGCTTTTCTCTTCCAGCCGCTTATCATTTAAAAAAAAGCCGCGCGTTCCCTGCAGCCCGGTTATATAACCCAAATCGGTCAATATAGAGTAGATAATGGCAGCGGTTGTTGTTTTCCCATTGGTGCCTGTAATGCCTACAACTTTTAAGCTGTTTAAGCCCCAAATTTTTATAAGCTCTTTTGGGGTGATTATTTT
>JALVXO010000081.1 GCA_027022775.1 Campylobacteraceae bacterium | reverse complement strand
TCTTTAATCTTATTAGCCCCGTCAAGCAGTGAGTATTCGGTATGCAGATGCAGATGGGTAAATTTAGGAACAGACATAAATTAAACCTTTTTTATTTGATTGTATCATTTTTTTGCTAAAAAGGGGGTGAGGGATTTTTATAATATTACAATTTAAAAATACTTAAATCTTTGATAAATTTTGATAAGACAATAATATGAAGAAAATACTTTGCAACAGAGTGTAATTGACATTTTTTTATAGCACTCATGAAAATTCTATGTAAATAATTAAGAAAAATATATGATTTTTTAAAAAGTCATAAATAAGACTTAATTATTTTAAAAATAAGTTACTAAAAACTACCAGGCTGTAAATAAATGATAAAAAATATTAAATTTTCAGTTAAATTTATTGCAATATAATTTAATAATCAATATAATTACTATTTAAAAAAAAGAGAAGTTTTTAAAAATTAGCATAAATATTTTTGATTATTTTAACTATTTTAGTTAAATAAAATTTTATTTATGCTAATATTAAAAATCTTCAAATAAAGAGGTGATGAATGAGATTACTGTTTTTGCTACTATTGGCATTGGCGGTCAATTTGAGTGCAGGGATTAAGAACTTGACTCTTAACCAAGCGTTGGCAATGCTTGAGGAGAATAACCTTGAGGTTAAAGTTGCCAAGTATGAAGAGACAATGAAATTTTACGACATAGCTGCCGTAAAGGCTAAAAATTATGGAACACTCGATTTGACGGTTATGGCTCTCCGCTCCAATGATGCAGGGAATGTTTTTGGCTTTAAACTTCAAAGCAGAGAGGCAAGTTTTGCCGATTTTGGTTTTTCGGATTTTATGGGCGCGATTGGCCAGGGAGTTCAGCAGTCTGCAATGGTAAACGGCGGAGTGCCTGATTTTGCACTGTTTGCGCAAGGATTGGGACAAAACAGCGGTAAAATACTCTCAATTAAACCTAAAGATTTAAACTATCCGGCTCCAAGAAGCCACTTTATTACAAAATTTACTTATAAAGTGCCTCTTTATACAGGCGGAATGCTAAAAAATTACCGAAAAATTACGCAAAAACTTTATGAGATGAGCAAGCTTGACACTGCAAAGGTTTTAAGCCTTAAAAAGTATGAGCTTAAAAAAGCATTTTACAATGTCGGGCTGGTAAACACTTTTATTGCCAACCTGCGTAAAATTAAAAGAAATGTAGCAAAGCTTAAAGTTATTATTAAAGAGATGATAAAAGAGGGTTACGCACTTGAGACCGATTATCTGGAGGTAGATGCAAGGCTTGCAGAGGTTGATGCTATGCTTGATGAAGCAAAGCTAAACAAAGAGCTGGCATATCAGTTTATTTCATTTTTGTTAAACAGCGATGTTGATTCTATTATAGCGCCAAAAGGCAATCCTAAAAGACCTGTAATTACCAAAGAGATTGTAGAAGAGAGAAGCCTTGATATTGCAAAAGCGAAGCTGGGGCTAAAAATTACAAAAGATGCAATAGAGGTTGAAAAAGCTAAATTTAAGCCGCAAGTCGGGGCTTTTGCAGAGTATGGATATGCCGATAACAAACTTTTCCCTAAAAATATCAGCAAAAAAGATTTCTTTACTATAGGGGTTCAGGCAAAATGGAACCTTTTTAACGGCGGTGCAGATGTAGCGAGTTTGGAAAAAGCAAAAGTAAACCGCTTAAAAGTAGCAGCCCAGGTGGCGCTTGCAAAAAAAGGGATCTGGCTTAAAGCCAAAAAACTTTTAACAGAGTTAAAAAGCCTCGATGCAAGGGTTAGAAGCCATTACAAACGGTATAAATTTGCAAAAAAGGTTTACCAGACTTACAAAGCAAAATATAAAGAGGGGATAGCCTCTATTACAGAAGTGCTTATTAAACAGGCTGAAGAGCTTAAAACACTTATGCAGTATATGAAAATCAAAAATGAAAGAAATGAAAAAATCTTAGCGCTTCAAGATTTAATTAACGGGTAAGGAGAGAGAATGAAAAAACTGTTACTAGGGTTGATATTTACGGTAAATTGCATTTTTGCAGCCAATGCGGCGGCAGCTGCGCCTGGCATAGAGTTGAGCGGCTCTGTTGTATCAGACAATCAAAAAATGATTACAAGCCGCTTTATGGGCTTTATTAAAAATATGAAAGTGAGTGAAGGTGATATTGTTAAAAAAGGGGATCTGCTTTATGAAATTGATTCTAAAGAGATAGAAGCGGCGGTAAAGCAGGTTGATTTGGCTATTTCGCAGGCTAAACTTGCGCTTATGATGAATGAGAATCAGTTAAACAATATCCTTACAAACCTTGCAAGAAATAAAAGGCTTTACAAAAAGGGTATGGTTTCTAAATTTCAGTTAGAAAATATGGAATTGGCGGCTAAAAATATGAAAGATATGGTAGAGCTTGCAAAGAAACAGGTAGCCCAGGCAGAGGCTCAAAAAGAGAGTGTGCTTAACCAGTATAAATATTTAAAGATAAAAGCTCCAAATGACGGCGTTATTGTAATGAAAAGGGCAAAAGAGGGCGAAATGCAGATACCCGGCATGCCGGTTTTAATGCTTACAGATTTAAGCAGCCTTAAAATTGTAACTGAAATTAGCGAAAGCAACTTAAGATTTGCACAAATTGGCAAAAAGGTTAAAGTGGAAATCCCTTCAATCGGCTATAAAGGGGAAGGCACAATTTCTGCTATAGTTCCTAGCTCAAACCCGATGACACACAAATTTAAAATAAAAGTTAAATTTGATAAAGGCGATAAAATGGTGTTTCCGGGTATGTATGCAAAAGTTTATATAAAATAGGAGCAGTTAAATGTTGAAATATAAACCGAAAGATTGGGCAGGGAAGCTGGCAGCCGGCTTTTTAAAGAACCCTCTGACTGCAGTTTTGGGGATTACTCTTATTCTGCTTGGGGTTGTGGCGCTGCAGGTTATGCCGCGTGAAGAAGACCCGCAAATTGCAATTAGCGGCGGTGCGGTGATTGTGCCGATGCCCGGAGCCAGTCCACAAGAGGTAGAAAAAGTTATTGTTGAGCCTTTGGAGAGAAAATTAAGAGAAATCAAGGGTATAAAACATATTTACGGCATGGCGATGCACAATGTGGGTATCGTAAATGTTATGTATAAAATCGGATTAAACCGTGAAATTTCTAACCTGAAACTGTATGATAAAGTTATGCAAAATATGGATAAG
>JALVXO010000080.1 GCA_027022775.1 Campylobacteraceae bacterium | reverse complement strand
GGGTAACTGTTTTTACACTTTTTGCAAGTGTAGATAAATTTCAGCCGGCCGCTTTGAACGCCGCACCGTTTGGCTGCGCTTAAAATATCCAGCGCCCAGATGCCGCTTTTTTCTTCGCAAGTTTCTATAAAACCTTTTATAAAAAAGAGCTGCTTTAAAGAGACTTGCTTTGAAATTATATCTAAATCGAGCGACTCTTTATCTAATTTTTCTAAAATATCTACCAGATTTTCAAAATCTTCCATTTTGTAATAACGCCACGCCTCTTTAGGATTGAGTTTAAACAGCTTTCTTAAGATATTTACCCGGTATCTGCCGCTTGTTTCAAGCAAATTTTCCAACTTTTTAAAAACCGCTTCTTTATTTGATGAACCTCTTATTATCTCTTGATATTTTAAATGGAGTTTTAATGCCTCAACATCCTCGCCTTGAGCCTCTAACGCATTTAAGGCATCTAAAGCATTTTCGTAATCATTCAGCTTTTCGTAAATAAACTCCAGTTGGTAAAGCGCTTCTTTGCTGCGCGGTTTTTTAGAAATTATCTCTAGATAAATATTTTGTGCTCTGTGCAAAAAACCGGCTTTAAAATATGCAAATGCTAGGCTGTTTAAAATCGAGCTATCTTTTGTATATTTTAAAAGATAAAGATACAAACTTATAGCTTTTGAGTATTCGCCGCTTTTTTGGTAAGATAACGCAAGCAGAAAAAGCGGTTTTTCCATACTCTCTTCAAACTGCAAATTGTGAGTATCCAACAGACACTCATTCGAATCAAAATTTTTAATAAACCCCATTAACTCTTTGGCATCTTGCTCCTGCTTCCAAATAGAGTAAGCATACGAAAGCAGAGCTACAACAAAAATTGTGCCAAGCAACAGCAAAATACTAACAATAGGGTCATCGTAACGCGGTAAAAAACTGTCCATGATTATACTTTAAATAAAAGCTAAGAGCTCAGAGCCAAGAGCTTAGAGCTAGTGGTGCGGCTGCGCCGCGTTTTGGAAAAAGATAAGAGCTCAGAGCTTAGAGCGGAGAGATAAGAAGGCGGCTTCGCCTTTTTTTAAGCGGCTCCGCCGCACCCTGCAAGCTCTAAGCTCTATGCTCTTGGCTCTTGGCTCTTGGCTAATGATTGTGCACCCAAAAAAGGGGCACAATCATACTCTTATTTTAACTTTTGAAAAATTTGCTAGCCATATCCATAACGCCGTCAAGCCCGCCGACTTTATCCAATAAGTCACTGACTAAACTGCTGTCTGCGCTTGTTGCTTTATCTACAACTTCAGGCAATGTATCGCTTAATGCTTTTTTTGCACTCTCTTCGCTTACACCAAGCTCTTGAGCAAATTGCGAAATTTTATCTTCGCCTACAAGCTCAGTTACTTTATCCGGGTCAATCGGTGCATTTTCACCGTCGCCAATCCAAGATTTAACTATATCCCCAAGCTCTCCATCGCTAATTTTTGAAACAATAGAGCCTAAATCCAAACCGCCGCCTTCGCCGCTTCCAAAAATTGAGCCTAAAGCGTTTGTGATTTTATCTGTATCTATACCTGTTGTTGAATCATCATCATTGTTTTGAATCAAACTGGCACCCATTTTAAGTAAATCCATCATATCCATTTTTTTACTCCTAATATTAAAATGCTGCTTATTATAACATATTTGGCTATAATATTGTTTATGATTGAACAATCTTCCATAGAAAGATTAAAAACATCCATCGATATTGTTGATGTTGTGGGCAGCTATCTGGAGTTAAAAAAGAGCGGGGCAAATTATAAGGCAAGATGCCCGTTTCATGGTGAAAAAACTCCAAGTTTTGTTGTAAGCCCCCAAAAGCAGATTTTCCACTGTTTCGGATGCGGAATCGGCGGCGATGTAATTAAGTTTGTAATGGAAATCGAAAAACTGAATTACCCCGATGCGATAGAAAAACTTGCTTCGCAATACAATATTCCGCTTACATACAGCAGAGGAAAAGGCTCTTATACCGATGAAAAGCGGGTATTGGAACTTCTGCGCGCATGGTATAAAAAAAATTTAATCCAAAACCAAAGCGCTTTGGAGTATTTAAAAGCCCGAAAAATCGAACAAAAATCGATTGAGCGTTTTGAGCTTGGATATGCAGGCAGCGGCAGTTTGGTGATTGAATTTTTAAAACAGAATCAAATCCCGCTGCCAAAAGCTGCAGATGCCGGAGTGTTGGCAGTTGGCGAGAGAGGAGAGTTTTACGCAAGGCTGACAGAGCGCATAATTTTTCCTATATACAATCCAAACGGTTCGATTGTGGGGTTTGGGGGCAGAACGCTAGGAAACCATCCGGCAAAATATATCAACTCTCCCCAAACCAAACTTTTTAACAAATCCCGCCTGCTTTACGGCTACAACCTGGCAAAACGGGATATTTATCAAAAGCAGCAAATAATTGTAACCGAAGGTTACCTGGATGTGATAATGCTTCACCAGGCGGGCTGGACAACCGCTGTGGCAACCCTTGGGACAGCGCTTACAAATGAGCATCTGCCGCTTTTAAAAAAAGGGGAGCCAAAAGTTATTTTAGCTTACGATGGCGACAGGGCAGGTGTTACGGCGGCAACAAAAGCGGCAAGGCTTTTAAGCGCAAACGGATTTGAAGGGAGAGTTGTGCTCTTTCCAGAGGGCAAAGACCCTGCCGATTTGGTTGCCGCGGGGAAGCATGAAGAGTTAAAAAAACTTTTAAACAGCGGAAAAGAGTTGGCAGCTTTTGTAATAGAGCAGATAAAATCGGGGTATGATATAAATAATCCATACCAGAAACAAAAAGCTGTAGCTGAAACAAACAGTTTTTTAAACAGCCTAAACCTGATAGTGCGCGAAGCTTATACAGCAGAAGCGGCAAGAATATTTGGGATAGCGCCGGCATATTTTAAAAGCAAAAGCGCGCCCTCCGTGCCGCAAAATTCTAAAAATATCCAAAAAGATCCGGCGTGGGAAGCTATTTTAAAAACCTTGATAGAAAAAGAGGATTTGATAGACGATATCTTAAATGTTATAGATTTCTCTTTTGCAAAATCTTACGAAGACGCCTTTAGAAATTTGGCTGCCGGCAATTTGGAGCATCCGGTTTTACGGGGCTTGCAAGTAGATGAAAGCGTGCCGGTTTTAAGCGAAGAGGAGTTAAAAAAACAGATAATCCAAGAGCTTGAAATCTATTATAAAAAA
>JALVXO010000079.1 GCA_027022775.1 Campylobacteraceae bacterium | reverse complement strand
ACTATCTTGGCGCTTTGGCGCTTGTAAGGGTGTTTGACGGCGAAATAAAAAAAGGGCAGACGGTGCAGATTATGAGTACCAAGCAAGAGCATCAAGTGCTAGATTTAATGTATCCAAATCCAATTTCCCCTATTAAAACAGACACTATCAGCACCGGAGAAATCGGTATTGTGGTAATGGGTTTAAAAACAGTAGAGGGGCTTAGTGTCGGCGATACAATTACTGATGCCAAAAACCCTACACCAGAGCCGATTCCGGGCTTTGAGCCGGCAAAACCGTTTGTATTTGCGGGGCTTTATCCGATAGAGACCGATAAATTTGAAGATTTAAGAGATGCACTCAATAAACTTAAATTAAATGACTCCGCGCTTGCATTTGAGCCAGAAAGCTCTTTAGCACTTGGCAGCGGATTTAGGGTCGGCTTTTTGGGAATGCTGCACATGGAGGTTGTAAAAGAGCGTCTAGAGCGTGAATTTAACCTTGATTTAATAGCAACCGCCCCTACGGTAATATACGAAGTATTAAAAACTGACGGCGAAAAAATTGCCGTGCAAAACCCTAGCGAATTGCCAGAGCCTTCTAAAATAGATAAAATTTTTGAACCTTATGTAAAAGCTACAATTTTAACCCCTAATGAGTTTGTCGGCAATTTGATAAAACTGTTAAATGACAGACGCGGAATACAGGTAAAAATGGATTACTTAAACGAAAACCGTGTGCTTTTAGAATATGATGTGCCGATGAATGAAATAGTTATGGATTTTTACGATAAATTAAAAAGCATGACAAAAGGTTACGCAAGTTTTGATTACGAGCCAATTGGCTTTAGAGAGGGCGATTTGGTTAAGCTTGATATCCGCGTAGCAGGTGAAGTTGTAGATGCATTAAGCATTATCGTGCCGCGCGAAAAGGCTAGAGCCAGAGGTTTGGCGTTTGTAAACCAGTTAAAAGAGTTAATACCGCGCCAGCTTTTTGAGGTTGCGCTGCAAGCTAGCATTGGCAACACAATAATTGCCAGAACCAATGTGAAAGCGATGGGCAAAAATGTTACCGCAAAATGCTATGGCGGGGATATTACAAGAAAAAGAAAGCTTTTGGAAAAACAGAAAGCCGGTAAAAAGAGAATGAAAGCCATAGGAAAGGTGCAAGTGCCGCAAGAGGCGTTTATGGCGGTTTTAAAAATAGACAGTTAAGGAAAAAGATTGGGGATTTTAAAAGAGGCAATGTTTCATATCCACCTGATAATGGCTATCTCGTGGATAGGCGGCTCGGTTTTTATGTTTGTTTTAGGGATTACTCTGCGCGACAAAAAAGCACAGCAAGAGGTGTATCCGCATGTCGGACCTATTTTTGGCTGGTTTGAAGTTGTGGCGCTTATTGCTCTGCTGATATCGGGTTTTTATCTAGGTGCATATTACGATCTCTTTAAAGTTCTTTTGCACCCAAACGGCACGGCAATTTCTGATGCAATTGTAAAAAAAGCAATACTTGTTGCAATTTTAACAGCGGCGACAACTGTGCATTTTGTAATTGCATATAAAACAAACGGCAAAGAGAGAACAAGAGTGCAAAATATTCTATCGCGCAGTTCTTCGATGCTTATTTTCTTTTTAAATCTATTTGTAATGCATTATGCCATTGTGCTTAGAGATATATTATGATACCGAAAAACCTGCTTACAATTTACGGCAGAAACCCTGTTTTAGAAGCTCTGCAAAACAAAGAGCTGCAAATTTACGCGCTGCACCTTTCTAAAAGCAATAAAAAAAGTGATAAAATCGATTTATTATTAAAACTTGCCAAAAACAGAGACATTGAAGTTAAATATCATGACAGAGATAAACTTTCTAGAATTTCAAAAAACAAAAAGCAAGACCAAGGGGTTGCCTTGGATATTATTTTGCAAAATTTTGCGGATTTAAACAGTTTAAAAAATAAATCGAACTATAAAGTTCTGGCATTAGACGGCATAGAAAATCCTCAAAACCTGGGTATGATAATCCGCTCTGCAGCTGCGGGGAATATAGAAGCAATAATTCTTGCCAAAAAAGGCAATGCATCTTTGGTTTCACCTCTTGTCATAAAAGCAAGTGCCGGTACACTTTTTAAAATGCCAATAATTGAGGTTGATAGTTTGCAAAAAAGTTTAAAAGAGCTTAAAAAATTGCAAGCTTTAGTTGTTGCTTTAGATTCAAATGCTAAAAAAGAGTTAAAAGATTTAAAAAACTGTTCAAAAACCGTTTTTGTATTAGGGAATGAGAGCAAAGGTGTAAGTAAAGAAATACTTAAAATTGTACAAGAGAGGGTAAAAATAGCTATGAAACGAGACGTAGAATCTTTAAATGTTGCTGTAACAGCAAGCATAATAGCATTTTGCAGTTAAGGAGCTAACAGTGAAAAATATAGTAATAACAGGATGCAGTACAGGTATTGGGCTTGAGACCGCGCTATATTTAAAAGATAGAATGATAAAGGTTTACCCAACTGCCAGAAAAGAGGAAGATGTTCAAAAGTTAAAAGAGCTCGGTTTTAAAAACGCTATGTATCTTGATGTAACCGATTATGAATCTATCGCAAATGTCATAGAAAAAGTTTTAGAAAAAGATGGCAAAATAGATGTATGGTTTAACAATGCAGGCTATGGGCAGATGGGTGCGGTAGAAGATGTGCCGGTTGAGCTTTTAAGAGAGCAGTTTGAGACAAATGTTTTTGGTTTGCATGAAGCAACACGCCAAGTGTTAAAAGTTATGCGCAAACAGGGTTACGGCAAAATCATTCAGCACAGTTCGGTGCTGGGTCTGGTTGCACTGCCTTTACGCGGAATTTATAATGCCAGCAAATATGCAGTAGAGGGGCTGACTGATACTTTGAGACTGGAATTGCACGATACCGAAATTTACCCCATATTGCTAAATACCGGTCCTGTAGAGAGCGATTTTAGAAAAAATGCAATTAAAACACTTGACAAACTGGATTTAAAAAACGCTTACCACAAGCAAAAATACTTAGACGCCAAAGCCGGCAAAGGAAAAAGAGTCCCATTCTCACTGCCAGCCAGTGCAGTGGCTTCTGTTGTTCACCAAATTATTTTAACCCCAAAACCTCAACCCAGATACTATATAACAAAAGCCACATATCTGTTAGGCTACGCCAAAAGAGTGCTAAGCACGTCGCTTTTAGATAAGCTTTTGCTGAAAGTTTA
>JALVXO010000078.1 GCA_027022775.1 Campylobacteraceae bacterium | reverse complement strand
CCTCTATATCTTCCCTGTATGGCACCACTTCGGTATAAACGCCACTCTCTCTTAATTTTCTTGCTATCAGTTGAGTATATTGCGAACCGAAATCCAAAACTACAATTGGAACATTTTTCATTTTAATCCTTATCTTCTTCGATATAGTGTGAACCTAAAGACTCTTCTCGACGAAGCGCCGCATTTACGATTGCTGCAGCGGTATTAAGCCGCAGTTCCAAAAGCCGCCCTATCTTTTTGCTTTTTGTGTCGTAAATAAAGTTTTTCGCTTCCAAAAGCCCTTTTCTTGTGCGCACAATTCCAACATCATCCCACATAATTTTGCGAAGCTGATGTTTATATTTTTTATCGTTTTCTTCGTGCAGAAGTGTATCGTAATCTTTATCAAAAGTGGGCTCTTTTTCCCAGCAATTTTTATCATTAACTATAGCTTTGGCACATCTTGCAGCAAATACAGCAGCTTCAAGCAAAGAGTTAGAAGCGAGTCTGTTTGCTCCGTGCACCCCTGTTCTTGCCGCTTCGCCCACTACATAAAGCCCCTTAATGCCCGGAACTCTTCCCTCTAAATCGCAATCTATCCCGCCATTGGCGTAGTGGAATGCAGGCGAAATTTCAACCCTGTCTTTTGGCAGATTGTAGCCGATTGCCTCGAAAGTTTTTGTAATATTAGGAAAGCGCTTTTTAAACCATTTTGGCTCGAACATACTAAAATCTAAATAAACTTTTTTGCCCGTTTTACGCTTGTATAGGAAAATAGAGCGCGAAACAATATCGCGGCTTGCCAGTTCGCCCCGCTCATCGTAATCAAAAAGAAACCTTTTGCCGTCTTCATCCACAATCCACGCGCCCTCTCCGCGCAGCGCTTCGGTTAGCAAAAGCTTTCTTGCAAATGGAGTTTTAACAAAAACAGTCGGGTGAAACTGCATAAACTCCATATCTTTAAGCTCAATCCCTTTTTCTACGCAAATACCGTGTATATCGGCGCTTACGGTGCGTGAATTGGTATTATATTGATAAAGCGAACCAATCCCGCCGCTGGCAATAACAACAGAGTTTGCATACAGGGTGTGGGGTTTGTAATTTATCATTACTCTAACGCCGTAACATCTGCCGTTTTCAATAAGCAAATCGTAAACCAGGGAGTTTTTCTGCAATTTATGCGGGTTTTGGCTCATTAAAAACATGTGCATATAGCGCCCCGTGGCATCTCCTCCTGCATGCAAAATGCGCTCGGTCGAGTGCGCCGCCTCTTTAGTATAGAGCAGATTCCCCTCTTCGTCGGTATCAAACTCCATGCCGCTTTGAACGAAATCTTCGCGGATTAACAAAGAGTCGCGCGACATTACCTCTACTGCATTTCGGTCATTATGGTAAGCCCCTGCTATTAGCGTATCTTCGATATGAATAGGAATATCACTCTCATCCAGCGCCGTTACAATCCCGCCTTGGGCGTAAAAAGTGTTGCACTCCCACGGCACATCTTTGCAAAGAACCAAAACATCTTTCTCTTTTGGCAGTTTGCTTGCCAGATAAAGCCCCGCAATTCCAGCACCGATTATTATTGTATCGTAATGCTTGCTCATTTACTGCTCGCTTGGTAAACGGGCGCGGTTTTATAGCCGCATCCGCTGAAACTAAGGCTTAACAGTAAAGATGCTATAATGGCAATATGAAAAGAGTAAATGAAATTTTTGATGCGCTTAAAGGCAAAAATCAATTTAAATCTGTGCAAAAATACTCCTGTTATAATAGTCTTCTGGGGCTTTTGCCGCCGAGGTTCCAAAAAGCGGTGGCGTTTTTTTATATAAAAAACAATACCCTTTTTGGCGCGCTTAAACACCCAGGCTATAAAATGGAGCTTAATTATAATAAAGATTTAGTAAAAGCTCTATTAAAAGAGATTTCTAAAATAAAGATTGAGTGCCGGGAGCTTTTTGAAAATGTTAAAAATGTGGAGTTTTTTGTCTCCAAATTCTACACACCCCCTCCGCTGGTTTTTGAAGATACAGATCCCAAATATCGCGAATTAGCAAGCGGAAATTTTGAAATAAAAGCGCAAGATGGCGATTTAATTGAACTTTTTAAAAAAATTCAAGAAGATATTAGGGGGAATAAAGTTTGAAGTTGGAAGTGGCGGTGTTTGAAAATGTATCTTTAAACTTCAAACTTTAAACTTCAAACTTTAAACTTCAAACTTTAAACTTCCAAAACGGAGATAATTTATATGCACAAAATTGAAGATATTATAAAAAATCTGCCAAAAGAGCCCGGAGTTTATCAGTATTTTGATAAAAACGGCAGGCTTTTGTATGTGGGCAAAGCAAAAAATTTAAATAACCGCGTAAAAAGCTACTTCTTTTTAACACCGCCAATCCGTCCGAAGCACTCTATGGCTACAAGAATTGGCAGAATGCTTTCGCAAGCAGAATATTTAGATTATATCGTTGTAAATTCCGAAGAAGATGCGCTTATTTTGGAAAATTCGTTAATAAAACAGTTAAAGCCAAAATACAATATTCTGCTTCGAGATGATAAAACATATCCGTATATTTATATTGACGAATCGCAAGATTTTCCCCGTTTTGAAATAACAAGACGGGTAATTAAAGGTTCTAAAATCAAATATTACGGACCGTTTCCAAGCGGGGCAAAAAGCTTGCTTGAATCGCTTTATGATTTTTATCCGCTTGTGCAGAAAAAAAGCTGCATAAAGTCACAAAAGGCGTGCCTGTTTTACGAAATAGGCAAATGCCTTGCACCCTGCGAAGGGAAGGTTAGCAAAGAGGAGTATGCAAAAATTGTCCAGCAGGCAAAAAGAGCTATTCAAAACCGAAAAATTTTGCTTGAGAAAATGCAAAGCCGTATGTTTGAGCTGGCAGAAAACGAGCGCTTTGAAGAAGCGGCAAAAGTGCGCGATAGAATCGAAGATATTAAAGCACTTCAGATAAAATCGGAAATCGACTTTGCAAGCAGTGCAAATTACGATATTTTTGCAATTAAAAAGGGTAAAAACAGGGGCGTTGTGGTTAAAATTTTTATGAGAGAGGGCAAAATTGTCTCTTCGGCGCACAGTTATTTTAGAAACATAGAAAATTATGACGAAAACGAAGCGTATAAACAGGCGATTTTGTCGCACTATAAAACCCTTTTAAGCATTGACAGCAAAGCGATTTTAACCGCGCACGATTTCGAAGATAAATCAAGCACTGCGCAAACTTTAAGTTCGATACTAAACAGAAAAATAAAAATAGAGCACCCAAAAAGCGGAAACAGGGTCAAGCTTATAAATTTGGCGCTTTTAAATGCCGATGAACTGCTAAAGCAAGAAGATAAAAAAACACCGATAGAGCGGGAGTTAAAAGAGCTTTTTTCTCTTGAGAGAGAGCCATACAGAATAGAGATTTTCGATAATTCCCATATGATGGGGCAAGCAACTGTGGGTGCGATGGTTGTATGGGATGAAGGTGCTTGGGATAAAAGCAGTTACAGACAGTATGAGTTAAGCGCCAAAGATGAGTATGCGCAAATGAAAGAGCTTTTAAGCAGGCGCATAGAGAGTTTTCCCAAAAACTCTCCGCCGGACCTTTGGGTAATTGATGGCGGAGCAACACTGCTAAAGCTTGCTAAAGAGTTACTAAATGAAGCAAAGGTAAACTTAGATTGCATAGCCATAGCAAAAGAGAAGCTGGATGCCAAAGCCCACAGGGCAAAAGGGGCGGCAAAAGATATAATTTATACGCAAGAGGGCGAAATATTTGAATTGAAACCAACAGATAAAAGGCTTATTTTTATCCAAAAATTAAGAGATGAAGCACACAGATTTGCCATAACTTACCATAAGAAAAAAAAGCGCAAAGAGGATATGAAGCTCTCAATTTATGAAGTTAAAGGAGTAGGCAGGGCTGCAGTTCAGAAACTTCTTAACTACTTCGGTAGTTTCGAAGCATTAGAGAGAGCAAGTTTCGAAGAAGTGGCAAAAATAACCAATAAAAGGGTTGCTTCTGCCCTAAAAGATACAAATAATATAGAAAAATGAAAAATTAAATTAGATTTTAAAGAGTATTATAATAATATAGTAAAAAAATTTTAAAATATCAAACTGGTCAAAAGGATTAATATGTATTTTTTAACAAACAAAGATGGAATTATTGTGGCAGCAAGCAATAAGCTTTTTTCTGCAATAGGGGCTAGAGATATATGCTCTATTGCAAATATGATGAAAGAACAGACAATTTATATTGATGAAGAGAAAGATGAATTAAAAATACCTGCTAAAAATTTAGAGTTTAATTTTACTAAATCTGTAATGCACTCATCTTTGGGGGAGTTTATACTTTACTCTTTAACAGAATTTAAAGAAAAAAGTGCTGAAGAGGAGAATATTTTACACCTTAAAAAGATAAAAGAGGGTGTAAAAGAGCATGAAGATAATGAATTTGCAATTCCGGATATCCCTAAAGAAGAAAAAAATGAAGAGCTTTTAAACAAACTGGAAGCGTTAAAAACTCCTAAAGAGGCTAAAGAATCAAAAGAGGCACAATCACCTGTTGCTGAAGATATTAAATCCGCAGCAGATGAAATTTCTGAAACTGAAACAGAAAAGCCGGTACCGGAAATTGAAACAGATATTGAAACTGCTGCTCCTAAAGAGCAAGATATCAACATTTTAGAGAAGATAGAAGAGCAAAGTCAAGAAGATGGCATCCAAAAAATAGCAAAAATAGAGAACGGTATTGAAAAAGACTCAACAGATGAAGATGTTTCCGGATTAAAGAAAATAACTAAAAAACTCTTCCCTTGGAGCAGCAAAGATGAAAACAAAGTAGATATTGAACTTGAAGATAGTGATGATAAGGTTGAGGTTGATATAAAAAGCGCAAAAGAGTTAGAAAAGCCGGAAGATAAAAGCCAGACGGAAGAGGTTCAAAAAGAGGAAACAAAAGAGGATGAATCAATATCTCATCTGCTTGACAGCATTGCAAATATAGAAACTGAACATGAAACGTTTGAAGCAAAAGATAACAAAACCACTCTTCCTCCTATTCCAGACCATGTAATAGAAGAGTCTTTAAAACTTGAAGAGGAGTTAAATAAAGGTGCAAAACCGGAAGAAGATACAAATAAAGCAGAAAAAGAACTTATATCTGAAATTGAAACTTTAGAAATAGAAAAAGAAGTGCCAGAGACAGAAGAGCAAGCTGTAATTGATAAAAAAACTGATGCCAAAACAGAAGAAATTAAAGAAAAGCTTACTATTGAAATAGATGAAACAGAAACTGAAACAGCTTCAGCCGAACATAAACCAGAACCGGAAACTCCAAACAGCACAGAAACCAAAAGCAGTATCAAAACCCTCTCTTTAGAAACGGATGAACCCGCAACAGCCGATTTGGAACAGATAGAACCAGAAACCGAAGATACCCAGCCTACAGAAAAAGAAAATATGGTTTTACCAGAAGAAAAACCTGTTTTAGAAGAGTCGCAAGAGTTAATTAAAACTGTCGCAAATATTCCTGAAACCCAAAAAACCGCAGAGGAAAAAAATAAAATATCTGATACAGAAGCATTTTATAATATTTTAAAACATGAGGTAGAGAATATTGACTTTGAAGAAAATGCAAAAAAACTAAGTATCGATTTAAGCAGTTATAAGATGCTGGCAAACAATTACATTGAAGAACTTCAAAGATACAAGAGCGATTTGGAAAAAGGTGTCTCTTCTACTATTAAAATGCTGGAAGATGCCGGAGAACTGCTCTCTTTAAAACCTATAACAAACAAACTGGCAACTTTAAAAAACAGCAGTAATCCTGATGAACTGTTAAATAAAATAATGCTTCTAGCATCTCTTTTAAAAACAGAACTAAAAAAAGATAAAACTAAAGATAAAATTGAGGCATTTGATAAATTGACGGAAAACAAAGAGCCTGAAGAAACATTTAAGCATCAAGAGTCTGAAATATCAAAAGAGAAGACTGAAACAGACTTAGAATTAAAACAGACAACAGAACCTAAAACTGAAAAAGAAGCAACTTCTAAAACCGTAACAACAAAAGAAGATTTAAATAAAGTAATATCTGAAGATATTATAGAATTAACCGATGCTGAAACTCTGCTTGAAACAATTCCGTCGCAGCCAGTCAGTTATGATCCGACCAAAGCGTCAGAAGAGCTAAATCTCCCTGCTAATTTAATATTGGAATTTGTAAATGACTTTATAAGCCAGGCAAAAGAGCACCTTCCGGTGCTTATAGACTCTTATAATAAAGAAAATTTGATTTCAATACAGACAACAGCACACATGCTAAAAGGGGCTGCCAGCAATTTAAGATTAAATTCTATAGCAGAAAACCTGTTTAAAATCCAAAAAGAAAACAGTTTGGAAAATAGCGCCAAATTAATTAAACAGTTTGCTGCAAAACTTAAAGGTTTAGAGAGCGAGATGAAAGATTTGGAGGAAGCCGATTATGAAAATTAAAAATAAATTAAAACTTATAACCATTTTGCCGACACTTATACTGATTTTGTCGGCTGCATACCTCTTTTATGATACCTATGTAAATTATGAAAAAATAAAAGCTTACAAAATAGTTGCAAAAAACAATAAAAACCTAAATAAACTGCTTTTAGAACTTGGCAGGGAAAGAGGCATAACAGCTCTATATTTTGCATCTAATAAAGATGAAAATTTAGAGCTGTTAAAAATGCAGTATAAAAAGACAAATGAAGCCATAAAAGAGTATAAAAACAGATTAATAATTGAAAACAGCACTCTAATTCCTAAAGATTATATTGCCGACAAATCTATTAATATTAATAAAAATCTCTATATAAAATTAAACAGCAGGCTCAATGAAATCGATAAATTAAGAGAAAGGGCAAAAAAAGCAAAAAACAAAGATTACGATAAAATTTTAAATGAATATACACAAAAATTTACCAGCTTGACACTTAAAAATCTTTTGCAAATTAATAAGTTTGCATTAAGCGTAAAACTTAACAAAATCACAAACTCTCTATCTGATATTTATATTAGTCAAGAATATACCGGACTTTTAAGAGATTTTTTAATATATAACATTGAACATAAAAACAGAGTAAGCAAAGAGATGCTTGACAAATGGCTGGATTACCACTCAAAAGCAATGCTGTTTGACCCTAAATTTACACAAGATAATGAGCTCTCTAAAAAACTGGTGATGTTTTTTAAAAATCAAAATGCCGACAGTGTAAAAAGCAAATTTATAGATGCATATTTTGATATTATGAAAAACTCTAACAGCGGCAATTACACAACAGATACAACAAGGCTATTTACCGTTCTTTCTAAATATGCTGAGCTTTACAATAAAACTTCAGAAGTTATCTATAATGAAGCAGAAAAAAGTTTGGCAAGCTATTCACAGCGATATTTATTGCTTATTGGGCTGTTTGGATTGCTTCTTTTAATCTCTTTAATTTTAATAATTTTTGGACACAAAACCGCCAAAGAGTTAGAGAGTAACTCTAAAGAGCTGGAAAATACTTTAAAAAGGGCTATAGTTAAAATTGGCGAAACCGACCCTAGCGTAAAAGATGAACTTCAAGAGATAAACAGTATCGATTTTGAAACCTCTGAAGGTATGAAAAAAGGGTATAAATTTCTAGAAAACATGGTAGAGAGCGCTAAAGAAGACAAGATTGAAGCAATCGAAGCAAATAAAGCCAAATCTTACTTCTTGGCAAATATGTCGCATGAAATCAGAACACCGATGAACGGTATCATCGGTTTTGCAGAACTGTTAAAAAATACCGATTTAAATGATGAACAAAAAGAGTATGTAAGCATAATAGAAAAAAGTTCAGAGGATTTATTAAATATTATTAACAACATATTAGACCTCTCTAAACTTGAAAGCAACAGAGTTGAGCTTGAGCATGTAATTTTTGATACTGCAAAAGAGTTTGACAGCACAATAGACACTTTTGCTGTAGTAGCTGCAGAAAAAAATATCGAATTAAATTACTATTTAGACCCCGAAATCAGCCCTAAATTAAAAGGCGACCCTACAAAACTTAAAGAGATTTTGACAAATCTGCTTAATAATGCAATTAAGTTTACTGAAAGCGGCGGAGAAATTGATGTAGAGATTAAAAAAAGCTATACAGTTCAAAATGACAACAGAGCCTGGATAGAGTTTGTCGTAAGCGATACCGGTATAGGAATGGATAAAGAACAGCTTGAACGCATCTTTCAGCCGTTTATGCAAGGCGACTCTTCTATAAATAGAAAATATGGCGGAACCGGCCTTGGATTGACAATTACAAAGCAGTATGTAGAGTTAATGGGCGGCGAACTTAAAGTAGAAAGCAAAAAAGGCGTAGGTTCTACATTCTACTATACACTGCCTATTGAAGAGATAGAAGTCTCTTTAAAATCTTTTAAAGGTGAATTTGGCAAATTAAATATACTACTTTATAAAAAAGATGAAAACAATAAGCTGGCAAACTACATAAGCAATTATTTAAAATATTTTGGAGTTAATTACTCAACTTTTAATTCTGCAAAAGAACTCGAAAGCAGCTTGGCAGAAGGAAACAGTGAAAACCGCTCTATAATTGTTGATATAGACAATGCCGATTTGGATTTAAAAGAGTATCTTAAAAATATAGATAAAAAAGAGTTAATTTTAATCTCTTCTTTAAAAAATAAAGATGAAGTTTCAAAATACTCTCTTCCAAATGAGAGGGTTTTATATAAACCGATAGGTTTTGAAAAATTCTTAAACACTCTTAAATATCTGGCTAAATTCGAAGAGAAAAAAGAGGCAGAACTTCCTGAAATACATGCAAAATACAATGCAAAAGCACTTGTGGTAGAAGATAATATAATTAACCAAAAACTGATTGTAAATATATTAAAAAGTTTAGGATTAACTATAGATGTAGCTGACAATGGCCAAGTAGCAGTAGAAAAATGTAAAAACAACAGAGATTACGATTTGGTTTTTATGGATATACAAATGCCTATTATGGACGGTATTGAAGCTACTAAAATTATTAAGAAATATGAACAAGAAAACGGTCTGCCGCATATTCCAATAATTGCTCTTACTGCAAACGCTTTAAAAGGAGACAGGGAAAGACTGTTAAAAGAGGGCTTGGATGAGTATATCTCCAAACCTATAGAGATGGCAGAACTGCTTTATATATTACATAAGTTTATAGCCAGCAAGTCATCTATAGAAATGGGCAAAAACAGGGGTACTCTCAAAGAGCAAAATAATATAACCGTGAAAAAAGAAGCAAAAAAAGAAGAAAAACCGCAAAAGGAAAAGGTATTAATTGCAAAAAAATTCCCTTTGAGCAATAAAATTCTCTCTACGCTTATGGCTTCTATAGGCATTGAGTATGATTCGCTAAATGAAAACGAAGATCTTTTGGAAAAAATTAATAACGGTTTTTATGATATTATATTCATTGACGAAGATCTTTTAAGCGAAAAGGTATTAAACAGTGTTAAAGATAAAAATATAAATATTGTCTTAACTGACGAACCGGCAAATTACGACAAGTTTAAAAATATATCTTTAGATACCATTAAACAGTTAACAAGCAAAGAGGAAATATCAACACTAATTAAAAATATCAGGAATAGAAAATGAGTAAATTGAATATTTTAATTGTGGATGACGACACCATTAACAGAAAGTTAATAAAAGCGCTTTTGTCACATCATAAAAACTTAATAGGTTCAATTTACGAAGCGGATAATGGAGCTGATGCTCTTGAAGCAATAAATAAACACACTGATATCAATATGGTGCTTTTGGATATTATTATGCCGATTCTTGATGGAAAAGGCTTTTTAAAAGCTTTCCGCTCCCAAAAGAAAAACAGCTCTATTCCTGTAATTGTACTGACTACCGATGATAGCCAAAAAAATAAAGCAATCAATTATGGAGCAGATGATATATTAATAAAGCCGATTAAAGAAGAAGAGTTGTTAAAACGCATAAAATATTGGGTTCAAGAAGAGTAACAAAACCTGCGGTCTACTTTACCAAATGCAGCACAGAATGCGCTGCTTTATATCTGTTAATAATCAAGCATATATTTTTTTAATAACTTCATTAATCAAAATATTTGCACTTTTTAAATTTTCTAAACTTTTTTCCAATATCTCTATATCACTATTTACTGGCGTATTCATAAGTTTAAGCAACTCATCAAGAATTAAATTTGTCTTCTCTACCTCTACTTTGGAACTCTTATGCAAAGAATCCAAACTTTGAGGCTGTTCAATAAATTTAATTCTATTAAGTTTTGCATTCTGTTCCTGTAAAATTATATCATATTTTTGCATCACCATTTTAATATGGTCAATATGTTCTATCAACTCTTCCATCTTTTGATTTTTATTATTAATACTTTTTTCGTAATCTTGAACACTCTCTTCTAATGAACTTACATACTTCTCGTTTTTCTTTCTTTGAATTAATGTAACAGCTTTATAAACAACAAATCCCAAAATCAAAGAAAGCACACCGATTGCAGTGTACCCAATAGCTGCAGATGGATTGGCAGGCGCTATAAAAGAAGCATATTTAGAAGCAATCGCATCAAGATTTGTTTTTTGCAAAAAAGTGTTCAATCCAAAAGGAAGCTTAGCCAAATATGCACCTATTCCTAAAGCGCTTACTGCTCCTATGCCTGCAAATAACAATCCAGCGACAAATCCTTTAAAACCGCCTTTAGAAGGCTCCTTTACAGTCAAAAGCTGCTCTTTATTATCAAGCTTTATTTCGTTAACCGCCTGCATCTCATCTTCAAGACTATCTACACCCAGCTCTTTTAAAAGAGATATCGATTGCGCAACAGTTGTTTTTAAAATATTATTTTCTGTTTTTGCCAGCTGATTTGCATTTTCTGTTAATTTCTGCTCAAACTCTAAATAGGTCTGGTAGATATCTTCTGCTTTTTCTTTAGTTTTATTGACTCTTTCAAGAAGCAATTCGTGCTTGTTTTTTGTTTTTTTCTGCTCTTTTGGTTTTTCATCATTTAATTCAGATTTCCCATCCTCTTTAACACTCTCTTTTATCTCTTGCTCTGAAGAGCTCTCCTGTTTAGACTCTTCAATTTCTCCTTTATTGGCTTCACTCTTTTCTTCAGTCTCTTGTGAGAATTCTGACTTTTGCTGTAACTCCTCTTGCTCTTTTGCAACATCTTTTTGATTTGTGCTCATTTTCTATCCTTACCGTAAACTAATTGCTATATAATAGCATAAAAATTAAAAAAATTTTAGGGTATAATTCCAAAAAATTTTTATATTTTACAAAGGAACGGTAAGTTGGAATTAATAATTTATATTTTTATTGCAATTTTAGCTTTAAGCGTTTTGGTTTTCTTTCATGAGCTTGGACACTTTACGGTTGCAAAGCTTTTTGGGGTTAAAGTGGAGCGTTTTAGCATCGGTTTTGGCAAGGTGCTGTTTAAAAAACAGTGGCTTGGAACTGAGTGGGCATTTGCCCCTATTTTACTGGGCGGTTATGTAAAAATGAAAGGTCAAGATGATACAAATCCATTGGCAAGAAGCAGCGATCCAGACAGTTACAACAGCAAAAAGCCGTGGCAGAGAATTTTAATTCTGCTTGCAGGTCCTTTGGCAAATATCATTCTGGCATTTTTTATTTATCTGGCAATTGCTATGCATGGAGTGCCGCAAAGCAGCGCTATATCTTACTCGAAACCGGTTATCGGAAAAGTTTTAAAAGATTCTCCTGCCCAAAAAGCCGGCTTAAAAAGCGGAGATACAATTTTGGAAATTAACGGAAAAAAGGTAAAATATTGGAAAGATATCAGCCCTTTAATACAAAATGCCGGCACACCAATTATTTTTACGGTCAGCCGGAGCGGAAAAGTTATAAAGATAAATGTAACCCCAAAAACTGAAGAGTATAAAAACATTTTTAAAGAAAAAATTAAACGAAAAATTGTTGGTATTTCACCAAAAGCGGAAGATAATGCAATAATTAAATTCAACCTTGTGGATGCTTTAAAATATGCATACAACGAAACAAAAAACGCCACTTTTTTAATCAGCAAAGGGGTTTCAAAAGTGGCAACGGGCGAAGTTGAATCTAAAAATATAAGCGGCGCCATTACAATTTTTGACTTTTTTATAAAATCGGCTCAAAAAGGGTTTATATATCTGCTCTTTTTGATGGCGCTGATATCTGTAAATTTAGGGGTTTTAAACCTGTTGCCAATACCTGCGCTTGATGGAGGGCATATTGTGTTTAACCTTTATGAGATAATTACGCGCAAAGCGCCTAGCGAGCGGGTATTGATGGCTTTGACCATGGCAGGCTGGGTGTTTTTAATTTCGCTTATGCTTTTTGGAATGTATAATGATGTAAATCGAATATGGGGAGCAAAATGATTTTAGACAAAGAGAGATTAAGAAGCAATTTAGACAGAGTTATCTGGGATATCGAAGAGGCGAGGCTAAAAAGAGATGAGCACTTAATTGTGCATCTTTGTGTGGTTTCCAAATATACTGAGACAGAAAATATTAAAACCCTTTATGAGCTTGGGCAGAGAAATTTCGGCGAAAATCAGGTGCAGCAGCTTGAAAAAAGGTGCAAAGAGCTAGAAGATTTGCCTCTTGCCTGGCACATGATAGGAACGCTGCAAAAAAATAAAATTAATAAATTGATAGATTTAAATCCGGTTCTTTTGCAGTCTCTTGACTCTTTGGAACTGGCGGAGGCTTTAAATAAGCGCCTTGAATCAAAAGGCAAAACCATAAGCGCGCTTTTGCAAATAAACAGCTCCGGCGAAGCAACAAAAAGCGGCGTTGCCCCTGAAACTGCAAAAGATATCTATCAAGAGATAAAAGAGCGGTTTAAAAACATAGAGTTAAAAGGGGTTATGACAATTGGCGCACATACAGACAATACAGAGTTGATAAAAAAGAGTTTTGAAACAACTTATAAAATCTTTGAATCACTAAAAAACGACGGTGCAACAATATGCTCGATGGGAATGAGCAACGATTTTAAACTGGCAATTGAATGCGGCTCTAATATGGTTAGAATCGGCTCTAGGTTGTTTGAAGATTAGAATTGAAGGTTTGAGGATTTAGGAATGGAGAATTGATAATGGATAATTCCGTTTTCAATAATCAGTAATCCGTATTCCGTAATCCGAACGTGTATGCGGCCGTGCCGCATAATGGAATTAAAAATTAAGAGTTAAGAATTAAGAACGATGCCATTCCAGCGAAAGCGAGAGTGTGCAAAAAGTTCACAAAATTTGTCTAAACCGTCATTCTGAGCGAAGC
>JALVXO010000077.1 GCA_027022775.1 Campylobacteraceae bacterium | reverse complement strand
GCGATTGAGTGCAGACCTATATCTAAAAACAAAGCTTTCCGTCTTCTTGAAATTACACAAAGAGGAGAGGGGTAATGATTCAAAGTTTTACAAGATTAAATGTAGCCGACAACAGCGGCGCAAAAGAGATTATGTGTATTAAAGTTTTAGGCGGCTCTAAAAGAAGATATGCAAGCGTTGGGGATATTATTGTCGCATCTGTAAAAAAAGCTTTGCCTCACGGAAAAGTTAAAAAAGGTAAAGTTGTAAAAGCGGTTGTTGTTAGAACCAAAAAAGAGATTCAAAGAGAAAACGGTTCACTAATCAGATTCGACGACAATGCAGCAGTAATTATCGATGATAAAAAAGAGCCTATTGGGACTCGTATTTTTGGCCCTGTAAGCCGTGAAACAAGATATGCAGGGTTTATGAAAATCGTATCACTAGCGCCGGAGGTGTGGTAATGGCAAAGAAATTCAAAATTAAAAAGGGTGATACTGTAATGGTAATTGCCGGTGACGACAAAGGCAAAACCGGAGAGGTTTTAAAAGTTCTTACTAAAAAAGATGCAGTTATAGTTGCCGGCTGCAAGGTGGCTAAAAAGGCTGTAAAACCTTCTGAAGAGAATAAAGAGGGCGGCTTTATAAATAAAGAGATGCCTATTCATATCTCTAATGTTAAGAAAGTTGAAGGATAATTATGAGCAGATTAAAAGAGAAATATGACTCAATAGCGCCGGCGCTTCGCGAAGAACTTTCTATTGAAAATGTTATGCAGACACCTAAATTGGAAAAAATTGTAATCAGCGTAGGTGCCGGACAAGAGGGAAGAGACAGTAAACTTATCCAGAATATGGCTGATACAATCTCTTTGCTTGCAGGGCAGAAAGCTGTAATTACCAAAGCTAGAAAATCTGTTGCAGGCTTTAAAGCAAGAGAGGGTATGCCAAGCGGTATTAAGGTGACTTTAAGAGGCGAGAGAATGTATAACTTTTTAGATAAGTTAATCTCTATTGCGCTTCCTAGGGTTAAAGACTTTAGAGGTTTGCCAAGAAAAGGGTTTGACGGAAGAGGAAACTACAATTTCGGGCTTGACGAGCAGCTTATGTTCCCGGAAGTCAGTTACGACTTTATTATGAAAACCCACGGTATGAATATTGCAATTATTACAAGCACAGAGGATGACAAAGAGGCGTTTACGCTTTTAGAAAAACTTGGATTGCCGTTTGCGAAAGGAAGAAACAATGGCTAAGAAGTCAATGATTGCTAAAGCAAAAAGAAAACCTAAATTTAAAGTTCAAGCATATACAAGATGCAGCATTTGCGGAAGACCGCACTCAGTTTACAGAGATTTCGGAATTTGCAGAATCTGTTTAAGAAAGATGGCCTCTGAAGGTCTAATCCCAGGTATGCGTAAAGCAAGCTGGTAATTTTAAGGAGTAAAAGATGATGACAGACATTATTGCAGACTCTCTTACTCGTATAAGAAATGCGGCAATGAGAAGACTTGAGAGCACAGAGTTGCTTCACTCTAAAACAATCGAGTCTATTGTTTCTATTCTTGTGCAGAAGGGATATCTAGAGAGTTACAGTGTAGAAGATTTAGGAAACAACAAAAAAAGCATTAAAGTTGTTTTAAAGTATGACGATAACGAAAGAAGCGTTATTAATGAGTTAAAAAGAATCTCTAAACCAGGCCGCCGTATCTATAAAGGCAAAGATGAGATTAAGAGATTTAAAAACGGCTACGGAACATTGATTGTTTCTACTAACAAAGGCGTGTTGCCTAACGACGAAGCCTTCAAGCAGGGCGTTGGCGGCGAAGTTTTATGTAGTGTATGGTAAGGGGGTAAGAGATGTCAAGAGTTGGAAAACAGCCTGTAACTATCCCGTCTGGAATTGATGTTTCACTAGACGGCACTACAATTGTTGCAAAAAAAGGCAATTTAGAGAAAAAACTTGAAACTCACGGAAGAGTTAAAGTTAACATTGAAGGGAATGAAGTTAAGTTCGACAGAGTTGGCGATACAAAGCAGTCATCTGCATACTGGGGAACTTACAGAGCTCTTTTAAACAATATTTTAATCGGCCTTGATAAAGGGTTTAAAAAATCTTTAGAGATTAACGGGGTCGGTTACCGTGCAGCGGTTAACGGCAAAACTTTAGAGCTGCAGCTTGGTTTTTCTCACCCTGTAAATTATGAAATTCCTGAAGGAATCGATATAAAAGTAGAGAAAAACATTATCCATGTAAGCGGAACAGACAAGCAGCAAGTTGGCCAGGTTGCCGCAATTATCAGAGGATTTAGACCGCCTGAACCATATAAAGGCAAGGGTGTTAAATATGTTGATGAAGTTATCATTAGAAAAGCCGGTAAAGCGGCAGGTAAGTAAGGAGCGGTAAGATGTTAAAAAGTGTTCAAAAAGTAAAAAACAGACGCTACTTACAGCGTAAAAGAAGAGTCCGCGGTAAAATTTCCGGAAATGAGAGCAGACCAAGAGTTACCGTGTTTAGATCAAACAAACATTTTTATGCCCAGGCTATCGATGATACAAAAGGGCACACTTTAGCTTACAGTGACGGCATTAAACTTGGGGTAAAATCCAATAAAGAGGGTGCTGCAACTGTTGCAAAAGATTTGGGCGAAAAACTTAAAGCGATAAATGTTGATAACATTGTGTTTGACAGAAACGGTTACCTTTACCACGGCGTAGTTGCGGCATTTGCGGATGCTTTAAGAGAGAGCGGAATTAAATTTTAAGGAAATCGGATGGAAGCTAAAAATATTAACAGAGATGATTTCGAAGAGATTGTAGTAAATATCGGCCGTGTTACCAAAGTTGTAAAGGGCGGTAGAAGATTTAGATTTACAGCTTTGGTTGTAGTAGGCGATAAAAAAGGGACTGTAGGTTACGGTTACGGAAAAGCAAAAGAGGTTCCTGACGCAATTAAAAAAGCGCTTGATGATGCATTTAAAAACTTGGTAAAAATTAACATTAAAGGAACCACAATCGCTCACGATATTGAGCATAAATATAAAGCTAGCAGAATTATTTTAAGACCTGCCAGCGAAGGTACCGGAGCGATCGCCGGGGGTGCTGCAAGACCGGTAATCGAACTTGCAGGAATTAAAGATGTTATTGCAAAATCGATTGGTTCAAACAACCCTAACAATTTGGTTAGATGCACAATCGAAGCGTTAACTAGAATTAAAGGTTAAGGAGAAGTTATGGGTTTACACAATCTTCAACCGGCACC
>JALVXO010000076.1 GCA_027022775.1 Campylobacteraceae bacterium | reverse complement strand
CCTATCAACCAAAGCAGGAGGAGTCAGCAAAGTTTACCAATAAAAGATGTAGTGCAGGTTCTTTTTTCAAAGATGCTTAGGTTTACGATAGGATGGTTATATTTGGAATTTGGGTGACAAAGTTGGGATAAACATCCTGCCAGTTTTTCCAATTCTAAAGCCAGATATAGCATCTTTTTTAGCAGTATTTTACCAATACCCCTCTTCTGATACCTTTCATCCACCCCTAATCTTGCAATTCGAAGAATTGGCAAAGGGTATTTTGGCAATTTTTTATATTCGGTTATCTCTAATTGGCTGATATTCAAAGAGGAACTGCTGACAGTTGCATACCCTGCTATTTTTTGAGTTGCGGTTTCTACAGCTATGTAGGTAACGCCGATTTTATGTTTAAACTGGTTTTGCCCTGCATATTTTATAAAAAATCTGTCTATTTCAATATCACCGCTTGAAAAATCTGCTCTACTATCCCGTTTTTCAAGTTTGCGTATTTCAATTTCCATTCATTAACTTTTTTAAAGCTTGTGTCGGTTCCTTTTCTGCCAAAATAGTATCTTCAAAAACCTCTTTAGTTACTGTAATAGAAGGAGGAATAAAAATATCCGACGGCAACTCTTGATGGGCATTGATATAGTGCAAAATTGCCTGTTCTATAATAAAACCTTTTTTCTGCCCCGACTTGGCAGAAAAATCTTCAAACAGTTTTTTTGTTTCATCGGATATATGCGCAGAAATTTGAACAGGCATAGCAGACTCCTTTAACTTTCTACAATTTTATAGAAAAAATTATATTTTGTCAAGTTAGTTATAACATTTAAAACATATCAACCGGCTAAAATCTTTTTAACCGCTTCGGAGCATATCGCCAAGCCAAATGCACCTGTTACTGCGGCGAATGAGCCTTTCTCTTTACATTTTGGCTCTTCGGGGCTAAAGATTACAGTAAAGTTTTTATTAAATTTTGCCTTTTTTAATTCATTTCTTATTTTTCTTGCAAGCGCATCGCCGTGAGTTTTAAAAATAGTGCTGACCTCTATTTTGGAAAAATCGGTTCTTTTGGCGCTCCCTAGAGACATTATTAACTTTTTATGCACCTTTTTTGCAAGCTCTATTTTAACTTTTGTGGTATCGCACGCATCAATTACCAAATCGTAAGGTTCAAAATCAAACTCTCTAACCCACGATATATCCATCTTTTGCTCTATTGGCACTAT
The DNA here is from genome assembly GCA_027022775.1 of Campylobacteraceae bacterium. Classification (GTDB taxonomy): domain Bacteria; phylum Campylobacterota; class Campylobacteria; order Campylobacterales; family Sulfurovaceae; genus JAADEQ01. Next base: position 2,064 of record JALVXO010000076.1, on the reverse strand, counting down.
CCCCTCATACAGTTTTGCAAGCGCTTCCACTTTAGATTTGCCAATATTTCCTTCGCTTCCAATCTGCCGGTTTAAATTGCTTATTTCATAACTATCGTAATCTACAATGGTTATATCGGTAACACCGCTTTTATAGAGGCAGTCCAGCGCATAGCTGCCAACCCCTCCGACTCCTAAAATAAGAACTTTAGCTCTTTGGAGCTTTTTAAACCCCTCTTCTCCAAAAAGCATCCGGCAGCGCTCGTATCTCATAACCACTCTTTTAATCTGTTTATGCTCTCATAGTGTGTCATATCTAAATGTATCGGTGTTATGGATACATAGTCTTCTTCTATCGCCTCAATATCGCTCAAATCGTGCCCATTTCCGTGGCGGCTTTTCCACTCTATTTTTGGAAGCCCAATCCAGTAATACTCTAACCCGCGCGGGTTGTAGTGAACTTCTGCATCGAAACCGTATTCTCTGTAACCTGCATGGGTAATTTTAGCCCCTTTGTAATCTTGAGGCTTAAGAGGCGGAATATTTATATTTAAAAATTTTCTATCTTCCAGCGGATACCCATCCTCTAACACCTTTTTTACCAAATCGTGCGCAACCTTTTTAGCAAGGCTCAAATCTACTTTTGCACAATTGCCTTTGCAAACTTGAGAAAATGCAAGCGCCGGAATCCCCTGCAGCACCGCTTCCATCGCTGCTGCGGCAGTTCCGGAATATGTAATATCCTCTCCAAGATTAGCACCCAGATTTATACCGCTTACAACCAGATCAGGTTTATTGTCTTTAAAAAGTTTGCTCAGAGATAAAAAGACACAATCGCTTGGAGTGCCATCATCGAGTTTATAAAAATTTTTCTCCAATTCAATAAAATGCAAAGGTCTTGTAAGCGTTAATGAGTGCCCGCATGCCGACTTTTCAATTGTTGGCGCAACAGTAATAACATTTGCAAGCGGCTCCAAAGCCTCTTTTAATGCATGCAGCCCTTTAGATTCAAAACCGTCATCGTTAGTAATTAATATGGTTTTTTTCATTTGCTGTTTTATCCTTATGATAAGGTTGAAGGGTGAAGGTTGAGGGGCGAAGGGGTTTTTTAAATTATTATCCTTCTGCCTTCAACCTTCTCCCTTATATTTTTTTCGATATAATACTACAAAAATTAAAAAGGATAGCTTGTGCAAAAAGTTCCGATGCTAGAAAAAACTTTTAGAAAACTCTCCGAAGAGCTGGATCAGTTAAAAAATGAAGAGAGGGCAAAAATTGCAAAAATTATAGATGAAGCAAGGGAGCTTGGGGATTTAAAAGAGAATGCCGAATACCATGCTGCAAAAGAGCGGCAGGGGCTTATGGAAGCAAGAATTGCAGAATTGACAGACCTTATTGCCAGAGCGCAAGTTATCGATCCATCTAAATTGGCGCACGAGAGAGTAAGTTTCGGCTCTACTGTCATTTTAACCGACCAAGAAAGCGGCGAAGAGCTCTGCTACACAATTGTAGGCACTCAAGAATCAGACCCAAACCGCGGCTTGATATCTATAGAATCCCCAATGGCAAGGGCTCTGCTTGGCAAAGAAGAGGGTGACGAAGTAGAAATAAACCTCCCAGGCGGCAGAAAAAGCTTTGATATAGAAGAGGTTAAATACGAACCGATTGAGTGCTGATAAAAGCATAAAGCTTAAAGCACTAAGCACAAAGCCATAGGTGCGGCTTTCTCTCGTCCCAAAGCTCCTGCTTTGGGATGCATATTAAAGCTAAAAGCCGATAAAGAATTGCACCCCGTCATTCCGTGCAGAAAACTGAAAGCGGAAAACAGAAAACTGTAAATATTTTTTATTACCGTTTTCTGTTCTCTGCTATCTGTTTTCCGAATGAATCCACGGTTTAAATAACCAAAAAAGTAAGAAATCCAAACTTTTTGGTTACAAAGCTTGTGGATTTCCGCTTGAGAGTGCGCAAAAAGTTAAAATTTCTGTAAAATTACCCATTTCAGTCATTCTGAGCGTAGCGAAGAATCTCGATAGAACGGCAGTAAATAGATTCTTCGCTTCGCTCAGAATGACGGTTTAGACA
>JALVXO010000075.1 GCA_027022775.1 Campylobacteraceae bacterium | reverse complement strand
TCAAAAAGGTAATAAATATCCTCTTTTATGCTTAATTTTCCATTTTTAAATAGATGCGCACTTATTTCATAACGCTTAATTTCACTTCCAAACAATGGTAAGATTAGGAGAAAAAATAAAAATAATCTTTTCATATAAAAATTATAACAAATTTTGATGCTATTATATGTTTTGTTACAAAAAAAGAGTAAAATTAAAAAATAAAGCAGGGGGTTAAAATGAAACTTTTTTTAATAATCGCACTGTTTTTAGGATTGGCAGAAGCAGATGAGGTGTTTTATAATTTTGAAAATTTCAATCTGCCTCAAGTTAAACTTTCTAAAAAATATTGCATCACCAGTTTTAAAAAAAGCGAAAAATATTGCTGTGAAACAAAGCTGTCTTATCCAGACAGTGCTAAAATATCAAATTTTCCATATCAAGAGAGCTTAAAAAAAGAGATAAAAAAAGCGCTTGAGGATTATAAAAAAAACAATATTAAAGTAAAAACATGGGTGAATTTAAAAGATGAAATAGCCTCAACATTTTTTGATTATAAAGAGATACATCTATTTGCCCTTACTGAAATTGGATACAGTTTAAAATTTGCCGGCAGCTCTTACAGCGGCGGAGCGCATGGCAATTATTATGTAGGATTTAAAAACTTTGATAAAAATGGCAAAGAGATGAAGCTCTCTGACATAATCACCGATTTAAAAGGGTTTAAAAAAGAGGCTCTTAAAATTTATAAAAAGCAGCATAATTTAAAACCAAACGATCCGCTTACAAAAGATGACTGGTTTGATAATGAATTTATTTTGCCAAAAGAGTTTGCAGTTACCAATAGCGGAATTTTGTTTTTTTACAATCCTTATGAAATTAAACCCTATGCTGCGGGAGTCACAAAATTTTTTGTGCCGTTTAATAAGGTTAAAAATTATCTAAACAGCTCTTTGCTTGCTCCCCTTTTAAAGTCAAAAAGTAAAAAAAGTTATTATTTTATTGATGAAAGTGAGGGTAAAATTTATTTAAAACTTACCTTAACCCAAACTGGAGGCAACAGATTCAAAGTAAGCACAAAAATATACAATTTTGTCGAATTTTCTCAAAAATGCTGGCTCTCTCTTTCCCTGCCGCAATTTTTTAAAGCCAAAGATGTTATGTATTTGCAAAAAAGCGGTTTTAAATCTGTAAAAATATACCCAAAAGGGAGCAAAGTTTACAATATTGCAAAAAATAAAGCCATAAAAGCAAAATATGTTTTAGTTGAAGGGGAGTTAAAAGATACGCAAAAGGGAGAGTTTAATTTTGAATTAAATGCAAAAGCTCTTAATTCCCTAAAAATTTACCTGCGTGCCAGTTTAAAAGAGAGCGGCAAAGAAGAGCCTTACACCTTGCCAATTAATTACAGCCCCGAATATAAAACCGACCAGCAGGGATTTAGCGTTTTTGAAATAAATTTAGAATAACAAAACAAATAAAATTTATTAAATTACCACTCTCTCTATTTCGCTCTTTAGCGCTGTGGTGATTTCGTAACTGATTGTTCCAAAATGTTTTGCCGCCTCTTTTGCATTGTTAAAAATACAAACCTCATCTTTTGTCGATTCTAGCGTAATAAAATCCATAGAGACGCGCCCAAGAATAGGCAAGCCTTCGGCTGTGACAAAAGGGTTTTGGCTGCTGCCTCTAAAAAGCCCGTGTCCGTAGCCGGCATTGTAAGTTGAAACCGTCATATCTTTTGGCGCAGTAAAATCGCCGCCGTAGCCGACCCTTTGACCCTTTTTCAGAATACGCGTAGAGGCTCTTTTTGCCCACAGGCTCAAAACCGGCTTTAGCTCTATGCTGCCGAAAACTTCGGGCAGTTCATTGTAGCCATACATCGCTATGCCGACTCTTGCAATATCTTCGTTAAACTCGCTGCTTCGCAAAAGAGCAGCGGAGTTGTGGCTGTGAAAGCGCACTGTTTTAAATCCATAATTTCGCACTGTTTTTTTAACCTTTTCGAAATTTGCCTTTTGCCAGGCAAATTCGCTCGATAACTCATCGGCGCTGCGGTAGTGGGTAAAAACGCCAAAGAGGTTTAAACCGTGCTTTTTAATCATCTCTAAAGCTTGGGGCAGCTCTTGCATTAAAATGCCGTTTCTGTGCATTCCGGTATCTACTTTAAGCTCAAGCTTTGCATCTTTTGGGGCGTTTTGAAGCTGCGAAAGCTCTGAAACTGCGTAAGAGAGTTTAGGATTGGCTGTTGGCGTATCGTTAAGTATTAAGATATTATCGAAATAGTTTAGAATTTTTTGCGCCTCTTGGTTATTCATTACCACAGCCTGGGTCAAGCCGAACTCTTTAACCATTTGCGCCATTTCCAAAATTCCGTGCCCGTAAGCGTTATCTTTTAAAACCGCTGCAATTTTGCGTTTATCGCCGCTTTTTAAGCTTAATTGTTTAAGATTGTAAAAAAGATTTTCTCTATTTAATTTAATATATGCCATAGTGCAATTATACAATAAAGGGTTTAAATGAGCTGGATTTTAGCTAGTAAAATTGTTGCAGGAATTATTACAGCTGTGATTTTTTACAAAATTTACAAAGAGTTAAAAGATATGATACGCCGTGATAAAAGAGGCGAAACTTCGGGCAGATGCGAGCTTGACTGATGAGACGGCTAAAAGCGGAGTGGGAGGCGCAAAATGTGGTGCTTATGGCGCTTCCAAACGAAAACACCGATTGGGCAGAGAGCGGAGTAGAAGAGTCAGCCGCTGTTTTTCGCAAAATAGCCCAGGCAATCGGCTATTCGCAAATGGTTTATATGCTGGTAAACGATGTTAGCGAAGCAAAAAAGCACTTTTGCTCAACCCACAATATTATCTTTATAAAAGCTGATTTTAACGATACCTGGACGCGTGATTACGGGCCTTTGAGCATAGAAGAAGAGGGCAGGGCGAAGCTTTTGGATTTCCGTTTTAACGGCTGGGGCGGCAAATTCGAAGCGGGACTGGATAACGCCGTTAACCGCTTTTTAAAATCCAAAGGTTTTTTTGGCGCTGCAGAACTTGAAAGCTACGATTTTGAATTAGAAGGCGGTGCAATAGACAGTGACGGGCAGGGCACAATATTGACCACAAAATCGTGCCTGTTAAACCCAAACCGAAACGGCGGATTAAGCCAGAGCGAAGCCGAAGAGGTTTTAAGCGCCAAACTTGGCGCAAAAAGGGTGCTTTGGGTCGAAAACAGCTTTCTAGAAGGCGACGATACCGACGGCCATATAGATATGCTTGCACGCTTCACAGCCCCCGATACAATAGCTTACAT
>JALVXO010000074.1 GCA_027022775.1 Campylobacteraceae bacterium | reverse complement strand
TGAACGGGAAGGTGGAGCGGTTCATCCGTACCTTGCTCAACGAATGGGCGTATGCCCATGCCTATCCGAGCTCAGAGGTGCGGAACGCCTACTTACCCGAGTGGCTCCACTATTACAACTGGCACCGTCCTCACACCAGCCTGAAGAACAAGGCACCCATCTCACGGTTGGGGGTTAGTGTGAACAACGTGGTGGGACTGCACATTTAAGCTCAAGCCAAAGCAAGTCTTACCAAGGGGCTCGTTGGGTGCGGGCGGATTTGCACTTACATTCGCCTGGAGCATCTTCGTTTTCCTTCCCTTCAGGCTTAGATGCTAGTCATCGTGATGAAATCGTAACTCAATATGTAAATCAACTAAAGGAGCAGGGCATTGAGGTCGCGGCTATTACGGACTACCAACAAATCCGCACGGAGTGGTTCATTCCCATCCGCGAAGCGGCGTTAAAAGAGGGGATTTACGTCTATCCTGGTGTTGAGCTATCTTTCGGCGGCGGAACCGGAGGTAAAAGCGGTCTACACGTCCTTGCTATATTCCCTTTCGACGCCAACGTGGAAGGCATGAACCGCGCAGTTGAAAAATTGCTCGATACCAGCAAGGAGCCTTTGGTGGATAAGAATGGAGAACATCGTGACTTAAAGCCAGAGAAATCAGTGCAAGATAGCTTACAGCAGTTACGGAATGAAACAGGTTGTATTATTATTTTTCCTCATCCTAATAACAGTAAAGGTTTATTAGAAAGCTATCGTCCAAAGGCTGCTGCCGAGATTCTCGCTGCTGTTCAACCGGAAGCCATTGAGGAGCTGAGTGAAAAGAATCGCAAATCGTTGCGCGATACCCAATTGATTGCGCATGAAGATATAAATCGAATTGCATCCGTAAGCTCAAGCGACAACCACAGCATTCAAGAGATTGGTACAAAACAACGTTCGGACGATGAGCCTCGCGCTACATATCTTAAACTTAGCGCCTTGGAAGACTTGGCGGCCATTCGCATAGCTTTGCGAGATCATCCAATCCTGGTCCAACTGGGCAACAAACCCCAACCTGCCTACACGATCATTGAGAAAGTAGAAATAGACGGCGATGGATTTTTGCGTGGTGTGAGTATTGATATGAGCCCCGAGCTCAACGTATTTATCGGGGGGCGAGGTGTGGGCAAATCAGCTTTGCTGGAAGTCATTCGTTACGGTCTTGACCTAGCTGAATACAAGGCTTCCGAAGCCAAGACTGCATCATCGGAATACCGGGGTGGGCTGGTACGTTACGCCTTGGGCAGCGACGGAAAGGTCGCTGTTTACCTACGCTACATCATCAAGCCGGGCGTCGAACGTTATTATCGCGTGGAGCGTATATGGGGTGATGAAACTCAAGTATACGAGCAGAGCGCCATCGAGCCCAGTATTGTTGATCTTCCCGTAAGAGACCTCCTAAAAGAAGGGTGGCCTCTTTTCTTCGGTCAGCGAGTACTTTACGAAGTGGCGCAGTCGCCAGAACTGCGCCGTCGATTTCTCGATGACCTTATCGGATACGAAGCACAAAAAAAGGAGCGTGAAATAGAAGCGATCCGCCAGGAATTAGGCCGCAATATGCGCGAGCTGTTGGAAGTAAGAAAAGAGCTTGCCCGTCGAGATGAGAAGGAACGAAATCTCCGGGAAGTCGATCATGAACTCAAGCTTTTCGAACAACGTGGATTAGCAGAAAAACTGCAAGAGGAGGCATCCCTGACTCGCGATGACGAGCGGCTGAAGCGCACCGAGACTATTCCCAAAGACCTCAGGGAAGAATGCTTAAAAATACAGAAGTCCTGGAAGGATCGCCTTAAAGGTGCTCTCGCGGATCTCTCTAAAGCCGAAAGTAAACAACGAGATCTTCTCCAGAGTGAGGTGACTAGCGTCATTCGTGAGTTACAGGATGGACTAGAAAAGGCCTTCCGGCAAGTCAACGATTTACTTCAGAAATCGGAGAGTAAGTTAGGTGCAGCAAGGAAACGCTGGAATGAGGAAAACCGGAAACTATCCGATGAGCTACGGAAAATCAGACAAGAGCTGCAGGAGCTTCAAGAACTGAAGACGGAAACCTTGGATCTTGACCGATTTATAAGACTTACTCGCGAAAAAGAACAGCTGATGCGCGATCTCGCTTCTCTCAAGCAAGTGACAGGAAGGTTGCATGACCTAGTAAAGGGGCGGGGTGATTTACTGCAAAAGCTACGCGCCGTTCGCCGAGAGGCGTTTCATCTGCGCGAAGGTCGGGCAAAGGTAATTACCAGTCATATTGGCCAGCGAGTCAAAGCGGAAACCATATACAGAGGCCAACGTGAAGAATATGCTAATATACTAAAAAAGTTTTTTGATGGCTCTGGGGCACTTAAAAGAGATATAGAAAAGATTGCTAAGAATGAGGATATCGCTGACGGCATAGCTCTCGCTGAACTAGTGCGCAAAGGAAAACCAGAGCTTATATCAAAGACCGGTTTGAGTGAAGCTCAGGTTGATCGCCTGGTATACTTCCTCGAGCAGAAAGAGTCACTGCTCTACGAACTGGAACTTCTATCGCCTGAAGATGAGGTGTTAGTTTCCTTGAACGTAGGGGGACGTTGGGTGCCACTTGACTATCTTTCAGCAGGCCAAAGGGCCACTGCTATGTTACTTATCTTACTCACCCAGACACGGCAACCTCTTTTCATTGATCAACCCGAGGATGATCTGGATAACCGCTTCATTTATGAAGATGTAGTCAAACTACTACGTGAGCAGAAAGGAGCACGGCAGATTATTGTTGCTACACACAACCCCAACATTCCTGTGCTAGCGCACGGTGAACTGGTCGGTGCCCTTGAAGCCGAAAGCGAACGTGCTAGAGTCGCCATACAGGGGGGGATGGATAAACGCAAAGTGCAAGATGAGGTTCGCCGAATAATGGAAGGCGGCGACGAGGCCTTCCGCCGGCGAGCAGAAAAATACGGCTGGGGATAAGGGGTATTTGTGTAAACCAGTTGGGATTTGCCGATGTAAATTCAGAGAAGGGGTTATTATACATAGAATTTCATCTTGGGTCAGCTGCATAACTTAACGGCTGGCCCAACCGTTCTTTTTCGCGCTCTTTATCGCAACCAGCCTACGCCGTGTATTTTCTTCAGAACCGCTCGGTGACCGACTTCATCTGCACGAAGTGGTGGAGGTAGTCGGGGCCGCCGGCCTTGGAGTCGGTGCCCGAGAGGTTGAAGCCGCCGAAGGGCTGGACGCCCACCAGGGCGCCGGTGATCTTGCGGTTGAAGTAGAGGTTGCCCACGTGGAACTCGTAGC
>JALVXO010000073.1 GCA_027022775.1 Campylobacteraceae bacterium | reverse complement strand
AATATGTAAGAAATGCTACATTTTATGAACGTTTTTAAAACGTCAAATAGAGATGTTTTATTTCGAAAAAAATGAATATTTTAAACATCAAAGTTTTATCCACACAATTGTCAGGAACCATAGTGTTGTGCCCAATGCAAAAAAACAATCAAGAAAAGAATTTTGTTAGCATATAAAAAACGGAAAGAAAATGCCACCGCACAAGCATACACATTTGCAATTCGCACAAGCCGACACACAAGCCAAAAATTGCAAAAGAGTATGCTTTTTACCAACGCTCAATAAAAAACTACCGAAAAAATAGTATCTTTGAAAAAGAATAAGGAAATTAGAAAATATGGCAAAAAAAGATAATAGCAGTTTCGAACAAAAACTTTTTAAAGCAGCAGACAAACTTAGAAAAAACATTGATGCAGCCGAATACAAACACGTTGTATTAGGATTGGTATTCCTGAAATATATCTCTGAATCATTTGCCGAGTTATATAAAAAGCTTGAAGCTGACGAATGGAGCGACCCAGAAGATAGAGATGAATACATTGCTGAAAATGTCTTTTTTGTGCCAAAGTTGGCTCGTTGGGAACATATTCACGCACAAGCAAAATTGCCAACTATTGGGCAAACTATTGATGAAGCAATGGAATTAATCGAAAAGGAAAACAAAGAACTCAAAAATGTATTACCACAGGTTTACGGAAAAGCAAATTTAGATAAAACTTCTTTGGGCGAACTAATTGATTTAATTTCAAACACCGAGCTACAAGCAGAACACGAAAATTCAAAAGACCTTTTTGGTAGAGTTTATGAATATTTCTTAGGAGAATTTGCCAATGCCGAAGGCAAAAAAGGCGGGCAATTCTATACGCCAAAAGCCATTGTTAAATTAATGGTTGAAATGATAGAACCATACAAGGGCAGAGTTTATGACCCTGCAAGCGGTAGTGGTGGAATGTTCGTAATGAGTGAAAAATTTGTTACCGAACATCAAGGAAATATAAAAGATATTACCGTTTACGGACAAGAAAGCAACCAAACTACTTGGAAACTTTCTAAAATGAATTTAGCCATTCGTAATATCAACTCAAAATTTGTAGTTTGGAACACCGAAGGTTCATTTTTAAAAGATGCTCACCCTGATTTAAAAGCCGACTATGTTTTAGCAAACCCACCATTCAACCAAAAAGATTGGGGCGCGGACATCTTACAAGAAGACGGTCGTTGGAAATACGGTACACCACCAAACGGAAACGCCAATTTTGCTTGGATGCAACATATGTTGTATCATTTATCGCCAAGAGGTGTAATGGCAACGGTACTTTCTAATGGTTCGTTGAGTTCCAATACTTCGGGAGAAGGCGAAATTCGTAAAAACTTGGTGGAAGCCGACTTAGTAGAGTGTATTGTAGCTCTGCCAAAACAACTATTTTACAATACCGGCATTCCTGCGTGTATTTGGTTTTTGCGTAGAGAGAAAAACAGCCGAAACAATGAAATATTATTTATTGATGCTTCCGATATGGGCTTTATGAAAGACCGTGTTCATAGAGACTTAGCAGAAGAAGATATTGATAAAATAAAAGATACTTATCACAATTGGCGAAAGGGCGAAAACTACGAAGATGAAAAAGGTTTTAGTAAATCTGCCACGCTTGAAGATATACGCAAACACTCTCACGTACTCACACCGGGGCGTTATGTGGGCATACCCGATGAAGAAGATGACGGCATACCATTTGAAGAAAAAATGGCAGATTTAACAGCTAAGCTAAAAGAGCAAATGGACAAGGAAGCCGAACTAAACCAAGAGATTGCTACACAACTTTCTAAAATTGGGTTTAGCTTATGAAAAATGAAATTGTAATATATCAATCAAATGAACTTAATCAACATATTGAAGTAAGGGTTGATGAAGAAACCGTTTGGCTAAACAAAGAACAAATTTCTTCTCTTTTTGGTCGAGATAGAAGTGTAATTAGCCGACATATCAATAATATTTTTAAAGAAGGTGAATTACAGAAAGAAGAGGTGTGTGCATATTTTGCACATACCACTCGACACGGTGCTATTAAAGGAAAAACACAGATTAAAAATGTTGAATACTACAATCTTGATGTAATTATTTCAGTAGGTTATAGAGTGAAATCAAAGCAAGGTACACAATTTCGTATTTGGGCAAATAAAATACTGAAAGACTATTTACTGAAAGGATATGCACTAAACCAACGAATGAACCGCATAGAAGATAATTTTCATAAACTTGCCAAAAAAGTTGAAGGTATTGATTTACAAATACAAGCTAATTTACCACCCAATCAAGGTGTTTTTTACGATGGGCAAGTTTTTGATGCCTATGTTTTTGTTGCTGATTTAATTAAATCTGCCAAAAAATCTATATTACTGATTGATAATTATATTGATGAAACCGTATTACAACTTTTTACCAAGCGAAATAAAAATGTAGAAGTAAAAATTTACACTAAAAACATTACAAAAATATTAAAGCAAGATTTAGAAAAACATAACAGCCAATATCCCAAAATAGAAATACAAAAATTCAGCAAAGCTCACGACCGTTTTCTTATTATAGATGAAAAAGTAATATATCACATTGGGGCAAGTTTAAAAGATTTAGGCAAAAAATGGTTCGCCTTTTCTAAAATGGAAATAGAAGCGATGGATATGATTATAAACATTAAAAATGTTAGCAGTAATGAGTAGCGTAGAAAACAACATACCAAAAGGCTGGGTGGAAACTACTTTGGGGGAAATATCTTTAATTGGGTCAAGTAAAAGGATATTTTTTTCCGATTACGTAGATAAAGGAGTTCCTTTTTACAGGTCAAAAGAAATTATTGAAAAGCAAAAGGGTAATGATATTTCAACAAAATTATTTATCACAGAAGAAAAGTATAACCAAATCGCAACACAATTTGGAGCACCAAAACGAAATGATATCTTATTAACTTCTGTTGGCACACTTGGGATTCCGTATCTTGTTCAAGAAAATGAAAAATTCTATTTTAAAGATGGAAATTTAACTTGGTTTAGAAATTATAATGGAATTGACCCACTATACCTTTATAATTGGTTTTTATCACCAATAGGAAAAGAAGGATTAAATAACATTACGATTGGTTCAACACAAAGTGCATTAACTATTGCAGGGTTAAGAACTATTCCAATTTTACTTCCCCCACTCAAAGAACAAAAATCAATAGCCAAAATACTAACCGCCTTTGATGATAAAATAGAACTGCTGCAAGCCCAAAACAAAACCTTAGAAAGCATAGCACAAACAATTTTTAAAGAGTGGT
>JALVXO010000072.1 GCA_027022775.1 Campylobacteraceae bacterium | reverse complement strand
GCCCTTGGCTCAGCAATCGGCTTAGAGAGATTAGCTCCATTAGGTGCAGTAGCAATAGGCGGCTTAATTGTTGGAACATTCTTAACACTACTTTTTATTCCGTTAGTATTTATTTGGACGGTTAAGAGAGAAGACGCAATAGAAGAGATTAAAGAGGATTATGCTTGAGAGTTAAAAGTTAAAAGTTAAGAGTTAAGAAGTAAGAGTTAAGAATGCCATCATTCCCACAAAAGCGGGAATCCAGGGGTTTTTTAGAGAAGAGAGATTAGAAAAACATTTTTCCGTAATCTGTAATCTGTATTCCGCAATCCGTATGGAGGTGCGGCCATGCCGCACAATTAAATTAAGAATTGGAATAAAGTGGAAATGGTTGCTAAAGAGAATGATTCTATCTTTGATATATTGTGCTGCAATTTATAACGACTGAGCTCACCTGCCGCTGTGGAGCGCAGCGGAATAGCGGTCAGGTGGAGCGATTTGTTATGCCAAATCATTTCTTATTTCCCTTTAGCTCTAATACCATTTTTGGTGATTCGCCTCCTTCCCACTCAAGACGGACATCATCATATTGCCCCATTAAACGAACCATAGACGGAGGAATCGCAGGTGGTTTTACTTGAGGTGCTGGCGAAGGTTTTTTCCATGATCCTATGTAGCCTCGAAGAACACCAACAGCATACCCAATAATATCTTTAGCGTATGGGTATTCTTGTAGCCCCAACAGGGCCGTTATAGCAGCTATATCAAAAACAAATTCAATACTTTTGTCTGGTCGAATTTCCTTTGTTTTTAGAGTGTTGCGCCCAATATCAATGGAGACCCACCCAGCAAAATCCTCTAAATTAAATCGCTCTCCATTAAATGAGAGTTCACTGATTACTTTGTCAATCCTTTCTTTTGCGTATGGTTTTCTAAGTGCATGTTCGAGGTCATGAATTAAATGACGTATTTCTGGATGTAGCTTCCATGTTTGTAGTTTCCTCTCTTCAAACCACTCTTCTTCCAATAATAATCTCAAAATATCAAGGTAACGCGGTATGTCAGGAGGCACTTCGCCTCCCGAAACTTCCAACAACAACGGTTTGTATTTATTTGTTATGTATTGCCGAAATGAGGTTTCAAAAGATTGTAGCTTATTTCCCCAATATTCTCGTTCTGCTTGTGCCTTTTTCTTTTCTTCCCCACTTAAACGCCAGTATTTTGCGTCTTCAAATTTCTCAGTGGCTATTGCAATAGTCGACCAGACTAATGAGCACTCAACAATGGTAAGAAGTTGGGCGAGCTCTTGACCGGAAGGAAGCCCGCCAGGGACATATAACTTTATCAACATAGGTTCATTCTGGTTCATTTGAATCCCTCTCAGCGGATGATGTTCTTATATGGCATAACTATTTATTCAAGGAACATTATAGCGAAATTAGTCTGATATTTACAAATTGAAGGAACACTTTAAATGTCCTGTTATTAGTGAAAAAGTAGCAAAATGATATATTTTTAGCTAAAAAACGCTTATTTTTATATAGTCACTCCTGAAGAACCAACAAATCCCCATAAATAGGCACTTAGAAAGCCATTTTATGCTATAATTTCGACCAATACATATATCAAACAAGACTAATTTCCGGTCGAAATGGGTGTAAAAATGCTTCCTAAATCTCCTAAGAACAGTAAACAGTTAAATCTCTTTCAGCCACAACTTAGAGATATGCTAGATTCAAATGATCCTTTGATTGCTTTAGCAGATACAATTGATTGGAATTACTTTGAAAAAGAGTTTGCCAAGTATTACTCTAATGAAGGCAGACCTGCAAAACCAATAAGATTAATGGTTGGATTGCTTCTGTTAAAACAGTTAGAAAATCTTTCTGATGAGAATATAGTATTGCAATGGAAAAGAAATCCCTACTACCAGTATTTTTGTGGAATGAGGGAGTATCAACCGGCACTCCCTTGCGACTCTAGTGAATTGGTTTACTTTAGAAGAAGAGTAGGCAAAGAGGGAGTTGAGAAGATATTTGCAATGAGTATTAATCTACATGGGAATGCAAAAGAAGAGAAACAAGTAATAATTGATACAACAGTCCAAGAGAAAAATATAACTTATCCAACAGATGGTAAACTAGCTATAAAGATGATAAGTCACTTACACAAAATTGCAAAAGAAGAGAAAATTCAGCTTAGAAGAACATATGTAAAAGAGATAAAACAGCATAGAATTTCTCTTAGATTCTTTAGACACCCAAAAAAAGTTAAAAAAGCAAAAAGTGCAATGAAAAGATTAGAAACAATAGTTGGTATCTTAATAAGAGATTTAACAAGAAAAATGAATCAAGAGCAGTTACAAAAGTATCAAGAGAGGTTTGAACTCTTTTTAAAAGTCACCAAGCAAAAGCAAAAAGATAAAGAGAAAATCTACTCTTTGCATGAACAACACATCTATGCTATTGCTAAAGGGAAAGATCATAAAAAGTATGAGTATGGAACGAAAGCTTCAATCGTTCTAACAAGCAAAAGCGGTATTATTATTGGTGCAGTAGCTCATAATAAAAATATTCACGATTCTAAAACACTAGAGGATGCACTAAATAGTGCAAATAAAAACAGAACAAAACCAATTAAAGAAGCAATTTGCGATAGAGGATATAGAGGGGTTAAAGAGGTAAAAGGAGCTAAAATATCAATTCCTGGCACTCCACTTAAAAGAGATACAAAGTATCAAAGAGAGCAAAAGAGAAAAAAGTTTAAAAGACGTTCCTCAATAGAGCCTATTATTGGACATCTAAAATCAGATTTCAGATTAGCAAGAAATTATCTTAAAGGTTTTATAGGGGATGAGATAAACCTACTATTAGCAGCAGCTGCATTTAATCTAAAAAAGTGGATGAACATCTACTTTTTTATTCTTTTTTACAAGAGATTACTCTTTTACAAATCGCAATATTGCAAATGCTAAGAGTAAGATTTATTTTCTTGTATTTAATTGGAAGTCAAGTTAGGCTTTGGTGTGGAAACTGAAGGGGGAAGGGATTTTTTCAGGGGTGACTATATAATATAACTATTGTTTATGTCCTTTTAGGTGGCTATACAGTTATTAATAGACATTTAGTGTTCCTTGATTTGTAAAATCTTGACATTAACGGACATTTTATTAAATTTTGTTCCTTGAATAAATAAAGGTGTAATTATGCAACAAAAGAAGAAACTATTAGATCTCCCCTCGTCTCAAAGCTCCAGCTTTGAGATGCATACAGAAGTTTAAATAATTAAAAAAGCAAAATTTGGGTTAAAGCAATTTCTAATATACTAGTAACCAATACACCAATAC
>JALVXO010000071.1 GCA_027022775.1 Campylobacteraceae bacterium | reverse complement strand
GTGTGTCATACTCTACCGGCTGTCCGTCATGAACCAGCACTTCTAAAATTTTGCAGTCATACTCCGCTTCTAACTCATTCATAATTTTCATAGCTTCCAAAATACAGAGCGTCTGCCCTTTGCGGACAGTATCTCCAACCTTTACAAACGGTTCAGAATCCGGAGACGGCGCAGCATAGAAAGTTCCAACCATTGGAGAAGTGATAATATCTCCTTTAAGTTCGCTCTCTGCACTGCTTTGAGTTTCTGTTTCAGCTGCCGGTATACTCTCTTGCGCAGAGGCAGGAGCTGGCGCGGCTGCAGGCGTTGCAGCAGGCGCAGCTGAAATTTCTGCACTAAGTTTTTCCAACTCTATTTCAAAATCCCCCTTTTTTATCTTAAGAGAACCAAGCCTTGTGCTTCTTCCAAAAACCCGAATTAACTCTTTTATCTCTTCTAAAGTCATTATATTTCCTGTCTAAAAAATTTTGGATATAATACCATAAATCATTTGAAGAAAAAGAGGGTGTATGGGTTTAAAATCTGATAAATGGATAAGAGAAATGGCAAAAAACGGGATGATAACCCCGTTTTGCGAAGGTTTAGTAGGCGAAGGAGTAGTAAGTTACGGTTTAAGCAGTTACGGTTACGATATAAGAGTAAGCGATGAGTTTAAAATTTTTACAAATATAAATGCCCAAGTGGTTGACCCTAAAGATTTCGATGAAAATAATGTGGTCGATTTTAAAGGTGATGTGTGCATTGTCCCGCCAAACTCATTTGCACTTGCAAGAACGGTAGAGTATTTCAAAATGCCCCCAAATGTTCTGGCTATCTGTCTTGGCAAAAGCACTTACGCAAGATGCGGGATTATTGTAAATGTAACCCCGTTTGAACCCGGTTTTGAAGGGCACATTACAATAGAGATTAGCAACACAACCCCGCTTCCTGCAAAAATTTATGCAAATGAAGGAATAGCGCAAGTTCTCTTTTTCGAAGGGGATGAACAGTGCGAAACAACTTATGCCGACAGAAAAGGGAAGTATCAAAAACAGCAAGGAATTACACTGCCCAAGATTTTAACCAAAAAAATAGATTAATTTCAAATTATAGGTTAAAAGCGCAAGGCTTATCGGAACTATTGGAGTTTTAACCCAAATTTTGCATTAGAATTGGCAAAGATTTGGCAAATGCTTTAGTTTAGGGAGTTTGCAAAAATCTTGAGGTTAACCCGAAGGTTAATTGATAGATTTTTGTAAATGCCCTAAGCTAAATGATTTGCTAAAGGTTGTTAATCTCTAATGCAAATTTTGGGTTTAAAAAGCCTTGCAGGCAGAATATTTTATTTCAACCCGGCTGCAAATAACCTAAAATTAGGGCAGCGGTTAATGCAACTTTTGAGTTTTTATTTAACTTCCCCTTCAAGTTGCGTCAGGTAAGCTTTTGTTATTTTAACATCGACAATTTTCCCAAGCAGCTCTTCGCTCCCTTTTACTATGACAAGCCTGCCCTCATCGGTTCTGCCAGAGACTCTTCCTTCGCTTTTTAATTCATCAAAGAGAACTTTTGAAATTTTCCCGACTTGTGCCAGCATAGACTCTTTTTGTATCTCTTTGTGTCTGGCTTGAAGTATCTGCAATCTTTTTGAAGCAACAGATTTATCCACCTGGTTTTCATAGGCAGCTGCCGGTGTGTGCGGGCGCGGAGAGTAAACAAATGAAAAGAGCGTATCAAATTTAACTTTTTCTAATACATCCATTGTATGGGCAAAATCTTCTTCGGTTTCTCCTGGGAAACCCACAATTATATCTGTAGAAATTGCGACATTTGGCACCATTTTTCTGATTTTCTCACAGCGGTTTAAAAACCACTCTTTTGTGTATCCGCGTTTCATCTCTTTTAAAATTTTGCTTGAGCCGCTTTGGAGCGGCACATGAATCTGCTTGCAGATTTTGGGATTGGATGCAAACTCTTCTAAAAACTCATCATCCATGTGCAGAGGATGCGGCGATGCAAAGCGTATTCTCTCTAACCCTTCTACTTTGCTCACTGCTCTTAAAAGCTCTGTAAAATTTTTTGCCCCTTTATCTTCTACAGAGAATCTTCTGCCGTAATTGTTTACATTCTGTCCCAGCAGGGTAACCTCTTTGGCGCCTGAATCTACCGCTTTTTGAACCTCTTTTACAATAAGTTCGCTAGGAATTGATATCTCTTCGCCCCTGGTTACCGGCACAATACAGAATGTGCATTTTTTATCGCACCCTATGGATATATTTACCATAGCTCTATATGGATTGCTGCGGTAATCCCCAAATTCGTAACTGCTCTCATCATAAGTTGTATCTATCTCTATGGCATGTTTTTTATCGACAACCTGGGTGATTTTAGATACATTTCTAGCCCCTAGAACAAAATCTACTACCGGCGCTTTTTTGATAATCTCTTCGCCAAGGTGGCTGGCAGTGCATCCTGCAACTCCGATTTTAGCACCCTCTTTTTTATGCTTTTTAAAAACGCCAATTTCAGAAAAGAGTTTAGATACCGGTTTTTCGCGCACTGAACAGGTGTTAATTATAATTAAATCGGCTTCGTTTAAATTTTGGGTAAGCTCATAAGGCTCTTTTTTATTAAGTTCAGCAATAATGTGTTCGCTGTCGCGCACATTCATCGCACAGCCCAAAGTCTCTATATACAGTTTTTTCACTTTAAAATCTCCAATTTCAAAAATTATTTAACCGCCTCTCCTCGATTCCCGTTTGAGAGTGCGCAAAAAGTTAAAATTTCTGTAAAATTACCCATTTCAGTCATTCTGAGCGTAGCAAAGAATTTCGATAGAACGGCAGTAAATAGATTCTTCGCTACGCTCAGAATGACGATTAAGGCAAATATTTTGGACTTTTTGCACAGTCTCTGATTGGGATTCCACAGTTTACAAAACCGATATGTATAGCTTCCATTCTTTTAGGTAACATAACATTAAAATGCCGGGGCGAGGGCACCACGACCTACGTTCGGATTACGGATTACGGATTACAGATTACGGAAAAAGAATATTTTTCTAATCTCTAATAAACCCGCTTTCGCGGGATGACGCAATCTAAACTGTCACTGTCACTATCAACTGTCACTGTCAACTGTCACTAATTGTGCGGCACGGCCGCACCTACGTTCGGATTACGGATTACGGATTACAGATTACGGAAAAAGAATATTTTTCTAATCTCCAATCTCTAATCTCTCTTCTAAACCCTCTTCTTAAATTATATGAACCTCGTAAATAAAATCGCCATCACCCAAGCCGTATTTCACTTCGCGCATATAGACTGTATAGCCTTTATCTTCAAAATA
>JALVXO010000070.1 GCA_027022775.1 Campylobacteraceae bacterium | reverse complement strand
ATTTCTACTATCGCTTTCTATATCGTTAGCTAATTCCCACATTTTAGGAATTAATAGCCAAGCGAAAAACAACAAGATTGCCACTATAGTAACTGCTATTAAATTTTCCATTACAACTCCTTTTAAAACACTATACGGATACTATTTGTACAGTATTCAAACACTGTATGAACACTGTATGAACACTATACGGATACCGATACAATCGATGTTTGTACAAAATATATAAAATAAACTATTATACAGTAGGGGAGGTTGTAAGATAGATAAAAAATGTAGAAATTGCAGCAAGAAAAAAGTATATGTGTAGTATTTACCCAAGAGGGTAAATGGCTTCTGGGGGGATATTTATTTCTATGTTTTTATTAATGCCGCATCCCCCTCTTTTGCAAGATTTTGGCTCATCTTCTATTATATCAACTCCTTTTACATAGGCAACTATATATTCTTCAAGGTCGCTTCTATTTATTTGCTTTAAAAATTTAACAACCTTGTTTAAAGTAAGGTTGTTTTTATTTTTTAAAACAAATTTTATTAACTTTTCTATTTCCGTTTCTTGCATTTTGTCTGCAAGTTTTTTGATGGCTTCCGGAGTCTCTGGATTGCTTTGCAGTAAATATTTATAACTGCTCTCCTTGTGTGTCGTTTCTGCAAGAAGATTATTTACAATATCTTCTTGCTCTTGCTGGTTGATACCTAGTTTGAAATCCGTGTAAGCTTCTGCTAATATTGCAGAGTGGGTCTTGCTTTTATTTTTAAAATCCGCAATAGCTTGCAAGTTAGGTCTATTGCTAGACACTAGCTCGTATGCTTCTCTATAAATTGCATCTGTATCTACTTTTTTTCTTTTTTTAAATAAACCAAACATAATTACTCCTATTAAATATTTTATCTAATTGTTAAATTATTTTCTACAGTAGCTAATATCTTCCCGTTCTTAACTACTGTAGCTCGATAGTTATAACTATCAACCTTATCCTCTTGTAACTTCTTAATCCATTGCTTGGCTAAGCTCAAAGCAATTTCATAAGAATTGCTGCCAACTGTTTTTAACAATATGCTATCTACATTATCGTAAGTATATATTTTTACTTCAAGCATTACTAAACTCTCTAACTATCTTTTCTTGTGCTTCCGTTGCACTTTTTGCGAATACAGTTCTGCTAAACTGTAAACCGCACTTGGTTATCCCGCTAACCGTGTAGGCAGAGCCTATTTTGGTTTTTGATACTATAATTTTTTTAAACATCTATTCTCCTTTCAATAATTTAACTGCTTTCTGCCAAAAAGCACCGTTAGTATGATACTCTCTATAAGGTGCATTTTTTGGCACACTGCTTCTTCTTACCTTGACTCTACCTAAAGAGTCTAAAGTAAATACAGCACCCTCTACAACCACCTCTTTTTTGCCTAAGCCAATAGGCTCTCTTTTTGCCATTTTAACAATGTTCATATTTACGCCTCCTCTATAAATATTCTAATATTGTGTTCTTTTTGCACCTTTCCATCTCATTGATTAATAATTACCCATAGCTTTTTTATGCTTAGGGTGTCTTTTGTAAGCCTTTTTACTAGGCATAGCAGTAGTATACCCTCTAGCTTCACGCTTGATAATTGCTAACTTGTTGAAATCTCTATGTTTCATAAATACTCCTTTCGATAATATTCGGCAAAATATCCGCTGGAATATCGGCTAAATGCATCAACATTATTTTTAAGTATATGTGGAGCCCATTCATCCATATATTCAACCCTGTTTTCTACTAAGCCATTAGACCAATTAAGGATTTTTTTGTAAACAGGGTCATCTGTTGCTCCTATTTCCTCCATACTATTTAAAAATTTAGCCAATTCCTCTAGTTGGCTTCTTTCTTTTATGTATGATGGAGAAAACAACATTTTGACTATATACTTTTTAAGGTAATCGTTAGCTTTTTTTATTAAGCTGCTTTTCATCAGCTCCTTGTATTCAGACCACACTTTATATTTATATAATTCGCAGTCCTCTTTGCTTGCCTCTACCCATTTCTCTATTGTGTAGGTATAGTCTTTTCTATACCCATCTTCGCAGTAGTCAGTCTCTTGGTATGTAACAAGCTTTTCCAGATTTCCATTTCGAAGCCTTAAGTTTTTAAAGCCCTCTTTCGCAATTTTTCTTGGCGAAATAGATGTTCTCTTCCATATCCATTTTCGCAAGTCTTTAGCACTAAAAACCTTGTCTAACAAATGAACATTATTATTGTTTATAAAGTAATCCCTATAAACATTTATTCCCTTTTCTGCCAATATCCAATTTGGCTCAAAGTATATAAAAATAGGAATTTCAAGCTGATAGCTAAAAACCATTTTTAACACCTCCTTTCAAAATTGCGAACTCTTTTTGTCCGCTCCATTTAAGTCTAAGCCCAACAGGCAACTCCATAAACTCAGAGCTTACAATTTTAGCCCATTCATAAAGGGTGTTTTGGTTAGGTTCTAACCAATCACACCCTCTAACTCTCTTATAAGCTCTAAGCGTCCAGAATTCCTTGCTATTATCCCCATCGGCAGTAATCATCTCTGCCATTTTAAGAAGCCCATCAAGTGGAGTATCGCCAAAAACAGGCGTTCTAATATCCACTAAAACGCCTGATTCGCTTAAAAAGTCCTGTACTTCTAAAGTAGAGCGTAACATATACTCACCTGCACTCTCTGAGATACCAGCCCTATAAGCTAACTCTTTAGGGTTATACCCTTTCAAGTCAATAGCAGCGTACTCTAAGTAATCCACTAAAGACTTAACAAACCTTAAAGAGCTACCATTATGGGCAATAGAGATTTTAACTCCATATTCCCCATAAGCCCATTTTGCAATCTCTAAACTCTCTTTAGGAAACATCACAGGGTCGCCCCCGCTTAACCTAATACGTTCTCCGCGCTCTAAAGCTGGTCTAAGAACCTCTTTTAACTCGTCCATAGAGACAGGCACGGAGCGGATTATATTTCCATCCCCATCTGTGAATTGCCCATCTCTTTTGCAGTATGCACAATGGAAATTACAAGTTCCAAAAGAGACTATTCTAGTAGTCTCAACTTTACGCCCAAAAGCCCTCAAAAAATCCGCTTTGCGGGTTTCCCCGCAGATTTTACTTCCGTACTTTAATAGTCTCATATTTACTCCTTAACTTAGTTTTTATACATATACCCCAAAGATACACGAATAAAAACTAAAAAAGCCGTTTTAATTTATATACCGCAGACGGCTAAACTGCGGATTAGGCTTAAACCTCGTCCCCGAATATAAATCCTTTTTGAGCAACGGCTTTACCGTCCTCCCCGTAGATAGTCTTTTTTG
>JALVXO010000069.1 GCA_027022775.1 Campylobacteraceae bacterium | reverse complement strand
AAAAAGGGTGCCCATAGACATTAAAAGGCGCTCTGCCAATTCGCTTTTTTGCAAAACAATCCCCATAAAGATAAAAAGAGGAACCGCCATTAAGATTTTGTTTGTCATAATCGAGTAAATTCTAAACGGCATCATCGAAAACATCGAAATAAATTCATCTGCCCAATCTGCTAGCGTTCCGCCGTCTGGCATTACCTCTAAATAAGAAGCCCCAAGCCCAAAATACAAAGCAACCGCACCAAAAGTAAACGCCACAGGAAAGCCCAAAAGCAGCATTATAAGCGCTGCAAAAAACATTATTAAACCTATCATACCTCTGCCCCTTCTTCTTTTAGCGGAGCCTCTTTGCCCCTTAAAATGTTTATATTTTTAATAACGAAATTTAGCGTGCAAAAGAGCAAAAAGATAAATGCAAATGGGATTTGCGCCTTGATAATCCAGCGATATGGCAGCCCGCCCGGGTCTTCGCTGATTTCATTTGTGGTGTATGAATCCATTACAAAATCGTAAGAGCCGTAAATGATTAAAAGCGCAAGCGGCAGGATAAAAAGAATAGAGCCGATAATATTTATAAGCGCCTGCTTTTTGGGGTTTAGCCTGTCGTAAATAAAATCGACCCGAACATGAGCATTGTGTTTAAGCGCATAACCTGTTCCATAAAGCATAATAACCGCAAAAAGATGCCACTCGAACTCTTGCATTCCTATGGAGCTATTGTGCAGAACATACCGTGCAAAAACATCGTAAGCGACATTTAAAATCATTAAAAGCAGTAAAATAGCGGTTATCAAGCCGAAGAAATCGATGATTTTATCGGTTACTCTTTCTAATTTTAGAAGCATTTTTATCCTTTGTTTATAAAGCTTAGGGCTCAAAGCCTAGAGCTGGTGGTGCGGCTGCTCCGCGTTTTATTGAAAAGTTAAGAGCTAAGAGCTCAGGGCTAAGAGCCGGATTCTTCGTTATTTTCGCAAAAGCGGGAATCCAGGGCAGTTTATGCCAGACAAGTTTGGATGCAATATATATCGGTTGCAAAATCCGTGGATTCCCTTTTGGGAATGACGGGAAACCAAAACTAAACCCTCAATCATGCATCCTCAACCCTCAAACCCGTATCTTCCAGTATGCATCCCAAAGCTGGAGCTTTGGGACGAGAGCTATTTCTGTAAAATTACCTACTTCAGTCATTCTGAGCGAAGCGAAGAATCTCGATAGAACGGCATTAAAGAGATTCTTCGCTTTGCTTAGAATGACAAAATGGCAAGTTTTTCTAACTTTTTTCGCACTCTCAAGCAGAAATCCAGAGCAGTTTATGCCATAAAAGCCTGGATGCAATATATATCGGCTGCAAAATCCGTGGATTCCCAATCGAGTTGGGAATGACGGGATACTTTTCTTTAACGGCTTAAACCTCAACCCTCATTGCTCAAACCTAAATCCTCAATCCTTACTTTTCTAAATCTTTAGAGGTTTGCAAGTAGTAATATTGGCTCATCATTGACCAGGCTCTTGCTTTTTTCATGTATGCTTTGTAATCTTCCCAGATTTCTTTGAATTTTGGGTTTTTGGCTGCGTAATCTGCATAAACTTCGTCGGCTGCTTTTTTAAGCGCTTGCATAACAGGTTTTGGGAAAGTTTTTACTTGAATTTCCGGGTGCTCTTTTTTCATTTTTGCCCAAGCTTCAGTTGAAGCGGCAAAGTTTTCTATATACATATCCATAGATACCGCTTTCATTGCTGTCTCTAGCATAACTTGATACTTTTTAGGCAATTTGTCAAATGCTCTTTTATTTATTAAAAACTGCATTTCGCTTGCCGGTTCGTGCCATCCGGTATAGTAATATTTTGCGACTTTATGAAAGCCCATTTTAATATCCATTCCGGGTCCTACCCATTCAAGCGCATCGATTGTTCCTCTATCTAGTGCGGTATAAAGTTCGCCTGCAGGAATGTTGGTTACATTAACTCCAAGTTTTGCCATTACTTCGCCGGCAAGTCCCGGAATTCTCATCTTAAGACCTTTTAAATCGTCGACACTTTTAATCTCTTTTCTAAACCATCCGCCCATCTGGTTGCCGGTATTTCCGCCTGGATATACATATACACCGAATTTATCGTAAACTTCTTTCATATATTTCATACCGTTGCCGTAATAAAACCAGGCATACTGCTCGCTTGGCGTCATACCAAACGGAACGGTTGTAAACCAAACTGTATTGATATCTTTGCCTTTCCAGTAGTAAGAGCCGCTGTGACCCATTTGATACTGCCCGCCTTTTACCATATCTAAAATTCCAAGCGGAGCTTTGTGTTTCTCTTTCCCTTCTACTTTAATAATAAATTCGCCGTCGCTCATCTCTTTCATAAGTTTAGCAAGCTTAATAGGCGGAGAAGCAAGCGGAGTTAGAGTAGAAGGCCAAGTCATAGCCAGTTTCCAGCGGATTTTTTTAGCACTTAGCGGTGAAGCTATAAGTGTAGCAACCGCAACAGCAGAGAGTGCAATTTTTAATGCTTTTTTCATAAAAAACCTCCAAAATAAAATCAGGGATTATTATAGCAAAATAATTAAAAAAGTAAGAAATAATAGAAGATGTAATTGGTGTATTGGTTATTTGTGTTTTTGTTTAAATCATTTATGAATTACAAAAATGCAAATCTTATAAAATTAACTGCTTGTCATTCTGAGCGCAGCGAAGAATCTCCTTGTCGCCATTTAACCTAGATTCTTCGCTGCGCTCAGAATGACAGAACAGCAAAATTGTCTTGGATTCCCGCTTTTGCGGGAATGACGGAGAACCCAACCTTTACTTTGGCTTAATTAAACTTTTGCCTCTTCGCGTCTTTGCAGGTATTCCCATTTAGCATCTACTTCTTTTTGGATTTGGTCGATTATATGGCGGTTTTCCGGTTTAAACAGGTGTTTATATCTGCCTTGGGCAGCTAAATACTCTTCTACAGGAATTACTTTTTTAGGTCTATAAAGAATATTCAGTTCTGTTCCGTTAATAATTTCGTAAATTGGGAACATTAAACTGTCTGTTGCAAGGTCTGTAATGTTAATTGTCTCTTTAGGGTCAAATTTCCACTCTGTGGTGCACGCTGAAACAGTGTTAATAAAGCACGGTCCTTCTGTCTCTAACGCTTTTTGGAAACCTTTTGCCATAATTTTCCATTTATTCGGTGCAAGCTGTGCAACATAAGGAGCTCCGTGAGCTGCCATAATAGCAACAATATCTTTTTTCTTCTGTTTCTTACCGTAACTTACACGCCCTGCCTGAGCAGTAGAAGTGTGCGCACCAATTGGTGTAGAAGAACTTCTTTGACCGCCTGTATTTGCATAGTTTTCGTTATCTAAAC
>JALVXO010000068.1:336-3365 GCA_027022775.1 Campylobacteraceae bacterium | reverse complement strand
GATTGACGGCAAAGGGTGGGTTTATCTGGAAAAAACCCCGTTTTATGCCGAAAGCGGCGGGCAGGTTGGCGATGAGGGGGTTTTAAAAACTGCCGACGGTCAGAGTGTAAAAGTGCTTGATACCAAGAAGTTTAACGATATGAATTTAAGCGAAATCGAGGGGAGTTTAAGTGTCGGCGACGAAGTGGAAGCTATTGTCGACAGTAAACGCATAGAAATCGCAAAACACCACTCGGCAACCCACCTTTTGCAGGCGGGATTAAAGGCGATTTTGGGCGATCATATTGCGCAGGCGGGTTCTTATAATGACGATAAGAGACTCCGTTTTGACTTTACCAATAAATCGGCGCTTACAAAAGAAGAGATTAAAAAAGTCGAAGATTGGGTAAACGATAAAATTTTAAGAGGGCTTGATGTCTCTACCCAAATAATGGATATAGAAGAGGCTAAAAATAGTGGAGCGGTTGCGCTTTTTGGTGAAAAATACGGCGAGAGGGTGCGTGTTGTTGCTATGGAAGATGCTTCTGTTGAGCTTTGCGGCGGGACCCATGTTAAAAATACGGCGCAAATTGGGCTATTTTTAATAACTAAAGAGAGCGGTGTAAGCGCAGGAGTGCGCAGAATAGAGGCAATTTGCGGAAGAAGCGCGCTAGAGTTTGTAAAGAGCCAAAGAGAGCTTTTAGGCAAAATAGAGAGCGAGTTAAAAAGCAAAGAGCCGCTTAAGGCTATTAGCAAATTAAAAGAGCAAATCAGCGGGCTCAAAGCGGAGCTTAAAGAGGCTTTAAGTTCAAGCAAAAAAGAGCTTGCAGCAGAAGATATAAGCGGTGTTAAAGTTATTGTGGATAAAGTTGATGCCGGAGATATTAAGCAAATGATAGATGATGCAAAAAACCGCTTTGAAAAAGTTGCGATTTTGCTGGTGCAGAAAAAGGGTGAGAAGGTGCTGCTGGCAGCCGGAAGCAAAGGGTGCGATATTAATGCGGGAGCATGGATTAAAGAGATTGCGCCTGTTGTTGGCGGCGGAGGCGGCGGAAGAGCCGACTTTGCACAAGCGGGCGGCAAAGATGTGAGCAAAATAGACAGCGCAATAAAAGCTGCAAAAGAGTATGTAAAGGAAAAACTTGAAAGTTAAAAGTTTTTACAGCTTTCTTCTTTTGCTTCTTTTTACCGTCAACGCCTGCTCGGGCGGTTTGACAGAGGGTGAAAAGAGAGATATTGAAATTTTTAAGCGAAACCGCGACAGCGTGGTTTTTATCTCTACGCGAAAAAATATAATCGATTACAATACGCTTACTAGGTATATTGTCCCAAAAGGGAGCGGAAGCGGTTTTGTTTGGGATAAAGATGGGCATATAGTTACAAATTACCATGTTATTGAGGGTGCTTCGAGCGCTACGGTTAAGCTGCATAACGGAAAATCTTACAATGCTTATCTGGTAGGTTTTTACAAGCGGCGCGATATTGCGGTGCTAAAAATTGCTGCGCCCAAAGAGCAGTTAAAGCCGGTTAAGCTTGGCAGCAGCGAAGAGCTGCAAGTTGGCCAGGCTGTATATGCAATTGGCAATCCGTTTGGGCTTGACTGGACAATGACAAAAGGGATTGTTTCAGCGCTTAACCGCAAAGTGCCTTCGGCAGACGGGCTTTTAATGAGCGGAGCAATTCAAACCGATGCGGCTATTAACCCCGGAAACAGTGGAGGCGTTATGCTAAACAGCAGCGGCGAAGTTGTGGGGGTAAACAGTGCAATTTACAGCCCTAGCGGCGGAAGTGTGGGGATTGGATTTGCGATACCTATTGATACGGTTAAACGCGTGGTGGAGAAAATTATTAAATTTGGAAAATATATAAAGCCGTCTATTGGGATTGAAACAGATGCCAGAATGAACCGTTACTTAAAAGAGACGCTTGGAATTAAAGGGGTAGCGGTGCTTGGGGTTATCCGCGGCAGCGATGCAGAGAGCAAAGGGATAGAGCCTGCTAAATTTTATATGGATGGAACGGTTGATTTTGGCGATATTATCGTAGGAGTTGACGGTAAAAAGGTAGAGAGTATTTACGATTTGGATGATATTTTAGAGCGCAAAAAGATAGGTTCAGAAGTAAATTTAGAGATTTTGCGCGGACATAAGAGATTGAGCGTTCCAATTAAACTGATAGGGTTAGACAGCTGATGGTTAGGCTATGTTCCAATTCTGAAACCAGAGCTAAAATATTACGAAATTTTGGTATTGATTTTATCCAAAGCGGCGTTGATTTTGACGAAGAGAGCATAAAAACCGCTGCGCCAAAAAGTTTTGTTTACGAAGCTGTAAAAGGCAAGCTTGCAGCTGCAGAAGAGAAATTCGGGCTGGATATTCCGATTTTAGTTGCCGATACGGTTGTGGAAGCAGGCGGCGAAATTTTGCGCAAAGCAAAAAACGAAGAGGATGCAAGAGATATTTTGCATAAGCAAAGCGGCGGAAAAATCTCTATAATTACCGCTGCGGCTTTAAAGAAAAAGGGGCTGCTTTTTTGGGATATTTCGGCAACAGAGTATATTTTTGGCAAATTTGAGCAGAGCGATTTAGAAGAGTATCTAAAGAGTGGGCTCTGGCGTGGGAAAGCCGGCGCTTGCATGGTAGAGGGGTTTTGCAAAAAGTATATTAAAGAGGTTGTCGGGCTTGAGAGCACCGCAATGGGGCTTCAGATAGAAAAAATAGCACCGTGGATTGGGTTTAATGTTTTACGATAGCGAATTAAAAGCCCTAAAACGGGCTAACAGGTTTAGAGAGTTAAAAATTTACGGCGGTGTAAAAGATTTAGCAAGCAACGACTATTTGGGGCTTGCAGGCAGAAAAAAGAGCCTTAAAAAAGCTTGTTCTCTGCTGCAAAAGTATGAAGTGTTTGCGCCAAAAGCGAGCCTATTGGTAAACGGTTACCATCCGCTGCATAAAGAGTTCGAAGAGACTCTAGCAAGCGCTAACGGCTTTGAGAGCGGCTTGGTGGCAGGCAGCGGTTTTTTGGCAAATATCGCTTTGATAGAAGCGCTG
>JALVXO010000068.1:0-326 GCA_027022775.1 Campylobacteraceae bacterium | reverse complement strand
AATTGTTGCAATAGAGGGTGTTTACTCTATGAGCGGCGATATTGCCAAAAAAGAGTTTTTTGAAATAGCTCTAAAATATGGAGCTATATTAATAGTAGATGAGGCTCACAGCAGCGGGACAATAGGGCGAAATCTGCTTGGGGTTTTTGATTATTACGGTTTGGAGATTGCCCCAAACTTCATTAAAATGGGAACTCTTGGCAAAGCGTATGGAAGTTACGGGGCGTATATTTTGTGTTCGAGCGAAATTAAAAGTTTTTTGCTAAACCGCGGCAAAAGCATAATTTACTCAACCGCCCCTTCGGTTTTCGATACAGCTTTGGCTT
>JALVXO010000067.1 GCA_027022775.1 Campylobacteraceae bacterium | reverse complement strand
GGTTGATCCAGTATTTGGTTTCATTGGCTTCTTTGAGACCAATCATCAGTTTATTGATAAAATCGGCATCAGACTGTGCAAATTCTGCTTCGCTTATAAGTGCACAGATAGCAGTACCTGAACGCAAAACTTGTTTGCTGAGAATAAACTCCCGTTTTTCATCGTTCAAATAGCGAGAGAGATTGACTGTTCGTATGGCAAATGCATAGCTTTTACGATATAGGATATTTTCTTTTTGCATGAAAATTCTCTACACTTGTACCTTAAATTTTTAATTTTTAATTTTTAACTTTTAATTCTTACGCTATTATACCAAAACAATTACATAAGGTAACAAACAATTTTTAATTGTTCCCTTTTAATTTTTAATTTCAAAAAACGGAGTTTTTATGAGCGCATTAAACAGATTGCAAGAAAAAATCACCCAACTCAAGACCGATTATGAGTCTTTGAAACAGCAGAATGAGGAGTTGAGAACTCAGCTTACGACTATGAGCAGTTCGCAGTCGGAGCAGGAGATGCTTATCAACAATCTTCGTGCAGAGGCAGAGAAGGTACAGTCGCTTGAGAGTACGGTAGAGACACTCAAACGCGAGCTGTTGGAGAAAGATGCGGAGATCGAGAAGATCATTGCACAGGTTGAGGCGCTGCTTGCCTGAGGGAATTAAAAATTAAAAATTAAAAATTAAAATGAGGAAGCAGATACAATTTTAATTGTTCCCTTTTAATTTTTAATTTGCATCTCCAAAGGAGTAAACGTGAAAACCGTTGGACTGACTGTTTCGGGGAACCGTTACGAGATCAAACTTGAAGATGACTTTGCGGACTTTGTAAACAAAGATCTGACAGAGGCGGGCATCAACCTGCACACAGACAACAAACCGGACAAGCTTCTCAAAGCCTACCTGCGCCTTGCCAAACAGGCGACAAGTTATGAAAATGAGATAGAACTGCTCATAGAGACACTTGACGGGTTGTAGTGGCAATTTATTTTCTTTTAAGAAAAAAATGACTACAATTAAAGTGGACCAGTTATTGAATTGGTACCGTTATTTTAACACAGGAGTTAATCATGACTAACATGAGACGCGGTTTCACAATGATCGAATTGGTATTCGTCATCGTAATTATTGGTATTTTGGCGGCAGTGGCACTGCCTAGATTTACAGGGATCTCTGATGATGCGCACGTATCTAAACTGCAAGCATTTACAGGTACATTGAACAGAACAGTTGGACCATCTGTATGGTCTGGACTACAAAGAGCAGAACCATCTGCAAATGGATCAGTAGCAAGTGCAACTGCTGCAAAATTCAAATCACTGGGTACGCAGGATAGTGCATTGGGTAATGATGCGCAGCTTGAGTCTATCCCTTCAGAGTTTATTGGTTCATCTGCTGGTCAGCTAGCAGATGAGACAGCAACTTTAGATTTGACAAGTTGTGCAACAGCAAATACTGCTATTCCTCCAGTTGGTGATACAGGTGGTGCTGCAATTGGTGGTGACTTGGTTACTAGTGCAACAATCGGTACAACTACATATAAACTTGGATGTGTTGATAGTGATCTTTCATCTGCTCCAAAGTTCTATTTGTATGATGCCACAACAGACAAAATTATTACTAAATAATTAACAGATTATGTCCCACTTTATATAAGTGGGACATAATTATAAACTTTTTATTTTCTTACTTTCTATTATATTACGATTTAGTAGAAAGTAAAATCTACTCCTCAATAAAATCTATAACTCCTTCTAAGTAATATCAAAATCATGTTATTTTTATCATATGTTTGAGCTCTAATATGCTATTATTATACAAAAGAGACAATGGATTTAAACGTATGAAGAAAGCAAGAGACGCATTTACCATGATAGAGGTGGTCTTTGTTATTGTGATTATCGGCATACTGGCAGCAGTAGCACTGCCAAGATTTCAGGAGTTGGGAGAGCATGCCCATTATGCCAAAGTGGAGACTTTTGTTGACATCCTCAACCGCAGTATTGGTCCCATGATGTGGTCAAGTATACAGCGTAATGTACCAGATGCGCAAGGGTCTGTCAAAAGTCCGGTAGTTGCAGGTATGGCAAAGTATACAACAGTGTTTGATCCTCAGACTGCTGCGCCTGCAAATGCACAAGATGCGCAGTTTAAAGAGATCCCTGCTGAGATCACGACCAATGCAGATGGGGTCACAGGACAGGGAACAACACATGATATATCCTTGTCAGGATGTGCAGATGCAAATACGACAATTGCTGCCGGGGTGGGGCGCATTGCTTCAGCGAAGATAGGAGATACGGTTTACAACATAGGCTGTATAGATGGAAGTATGTCATTGTCTCCCCACTTTTTCATAGATAACGGAACAGAGGTAATTAAAAAATAGATATAGAGATCAAATTCTGCTATAATATTACAATATACTACGCCAAAGGATTATAAATGCAAACAGCCCGAAAAGCATTTACCATGATAGAACTTACATTTGTTATTATTGTAATAGGTATACTCTCTGCCATTGCACTCCCACGGTTTAGCGACACGGCAGATACAGCCTATATTTCCAAAGCACAGTCAGAGCTGATGGCTGTACGCAGTGCATTGGCAACTGAGAGACAGCAACGTATCTTGAGAGGCGACACGACAGGTATTACGAGCTTGAGCTGTACTGACACTGCTTGTCCGCCTACTCCAACCAATGCATTTGACCACTTCTCTCCAGATGGTCAAGCCACTCCAGAGTATCATGAGGTAGTACAGTACCCTATTGCAGCATGTAGTAATAATACACAACGTGCATGCTGGGCAGTGTCAGCTGGACAAGGTACGGAAGATATGCGTTATACCTATCGATTTGTCAAGTCAACAGAGGGGAATGACGGTAAGGCAGTTTTCGCACTTGAAAATAACAGACTTGATTGTGTTGATTCAGCCTCAACTGATTGTGAATTAATTACAGGGAAGTAAGAGGCAGGTTTGGCATACTACTACAAAGTTGCGCTGTTACGCTCCAGCGCACCGGCGTTGACGTATGTCTCCGATGCAAAGTATGTCTGCGGCGATATTGTTCTTCTCCCTCTGAAACAGGCAACAAAAGAAGCTGTTATTCTTGAAATAGTAGAGAAACCTGCTTTCAAGACAGCTTCTATCCTCTCATTTACCGGCAAGCGGTATGCTTTAGAGCAGATGCAGATTGCCAGGTTTATTGCGGAGTACTATTTTTCCTCTTTTTCGGAAGCGATTTCGTTGTTCATTCCTTTTCGGAATGAACAAGGTAGGAGTGAGGAGGTAGGAGGTAGGAGTGATGGTTTGCATCACTCTGTGATGCCTCTATCAGATGAAGATAGCGCTGAGCGTTTAG
>JALVXO010000066.1 GCA_027022775.1 Campylobacteraceae bacterium | reverse complement strand
GATTCAAAATCGCACCCAAGAGCGCCTACAAAAACCAAACCGTCTTTCTCCAGCTGGAGTTCACCGGCAAAAATACCAATGCCATTTTACTCGATGAGAATGAAACGGTCATCGAGGCACTGCGGCACATTGACGGGCAGCAGTCGTTTCGTGTGGTACGCCCTGGGGTAGAGCTTCTGCCCATTCCCCGTAGGGTGCTGTCCCCTGACAGCACCGAACACCACAACAAAGAAAAAGGGGTTGTCAGGGAACAACACCCTACAGATATCGATCTACTTTTAGAGGAACGCTATCAGACCATACAGCAACAGCGCCTTTCCCAACTCAAGCAGCAAAAGCTCACCCAGACAGCCAAAAAGATAGCAAAGCTGCAAAAAGAGATAGACAAACTTCCAAGCCCCCAAAAGCTCGAAGCCCAAGCTGCCACCTACAGCACCTACGGCAACCTCATCCTTGCCAACCTCTACCAGATAAAACCCTACGACACCAAACTCAAAACATGGGATTTTGAAGGCAATGAAGTAACGATCCCCCTGCCCAAAGATATCAAGGTCAACCGCCTCAGCGACCACTACTTCAACCTTGCCAAACGTGCCAAGAACAAAGCCAAAAATATCCACATCGAAAAAGAGAACCTCCAGAGCAAAAAAAACTTTTACGACAATATCCACTACGCCATCACGCAAGCCAAAGAGCCCTACGAACTGGAACTTCTGGTACCCAAACGGGGCAAATCCCAGCGCAAAAAAGAGAAGATGCGTGAAGGTGAACTCTTTTGGATAGAGGACTACAAAGTACTTGTCGGACGCAACGCCAAAGAGAATCAGGCACTCCTCAAAGCCGCCAAGAGCAACGACATCTGGATGCACACCCGCGAGATCCCCGGATCGCATGTCATTATCCGCACCGACAAGCAGAACCTCCCCGACTCTGTTCTACAGGCTGCCGCCAAACTCTGCGTGGACTTCTCTACCGACCAGCCGGGCAACTATCTTGTCGACTACACCAAACGCAAATTTGTCAAGATACAGGAGGGCTCCAACGTGGAGTACGACAAATACCAAACCATCCCCGTACTCAAAGAGGGCGTTGAAATAAGGGTTTAACGCAAAAACTGCTATAATCTATGCCTATAAGAAGCGAGGACAGGATCATGATCAAGATATTTACAGACCATCAGGAGCGTTGGCTGACAGGCATCGGACTGCTGGCACTGGTAGGATTCATCGGATGGATGGACAGTTTTTTTGTCATGTGGGTCTTTTTGGGGGTCATCTACATTTTTGCGTTCTATGAAGCGATGAAACTCTTCAGACTGGTAGGTCCCTCTGCCTATTTCTGGGCGGCATTTTTATGGGTGGTCGCCTATTTCTACCCAAACCCGGATGATCTGTTTTACTTTGTCGCCATCATTTTCGGTGCCTCCATCGCCTACTTCCACAACTTCGACAAACGGCTGATCCTGCCCTTTCTCTATCCGGCAGCGGGCATCTTCTTTTTCCTGATCCTCTATGATGACTTTGGTATTGCTGCAATGTTCTGGCTGCTGGTGACCGTGGCACTGACCGATGTGATGGCATTCTTTACCGGCAAAGCGATCGGTCGTACCAAATTTTCAGACACCAGCCCCAACAAGACACTTGAAGGGGTGATCGGCGGTATTGTATTTGCCACTGCTGCAGGTACCTATGTGGGGCTTTATGTCGCGCCGGGGTGGATCGCCTTTGTTGTCACCCTGCTTACTTCTATCGCTTCGGTATTTGGAGATCTTTTCGAGAGCTACCTCAAGCGTGAAGCGGGAGTCAAAGACAGCGGCGACCTGCTTCCGGGTCACGGCGGTATCCTTGACCGTATCGACGGCTATCTCTTTGGCGCACCGATGATGGTGATCGCCCTTAGAGCGTTTTTATAACAAAGAACGCAAAATGAACAAAGTCCATTTTTGTCTTTCGGAAACAACTTGCCATCTAGGCAACTTCTATCCCAAAAGATTGTTAACACTGAGTTTGCTTCAGCAGCAGGCTCACGCGACTAGTCGCGTTCTGGAGTAAGCCCCATGTCTATTATTCTTCTTGGTTCCACCGGCTCCATTGGGGTCAATACCCTCATCATCGCCCAACGCTACAACATTGAGATAGAAGCCCTCGTTGCGGGGAACAACATCGATCTGCTCAATGAACAGATTGCCGCTTTTTCTCCCAAAATGGTTGCCATCGCCAACGAAAAGGACAGAGCACGTGTAAACCACCCCGATATACGCGTCGGCAGTGAGGGCATCCTCTCCATCATAGAAGAGTCCAAAAGTCCGACGATTGTCAATGCACTGGTAGGCTACACAGGGCTTGCTCCCACCCTCAAAGCGACACAGCTTGGCAAAAAGGTCGCCCTTGCCAATAAAGAGTCATTGGTGGTTGCAGGAGCATTTATCGATATGTCGCTGATCACCCCCATCGACTCTGAGCACTTTGGGCTTTGGTACCTCATGAACGACCGCCCCTTCTCCAAGCTCTACATCACTGCAAGTGGCGGAGCTTTCAGAGAGTGGGAACTGGAGAAGATGAAAGATGCTACCTTCGCAGATGCCCTCAAACACCCCAACTGGTCGATGGGAGACAAGATCACCATCGACTCGGCAACCATGACCAACAAACTCTTTGAACTCCTCGAAGCCAAATGGCTCTTTGGTACTGCAAATATCGATGCCGTTATAGAAAAACAATCGATCATTCACGCATTGGTCGAGTTTGTAGACGGCTCCACCATCGCACACTTCGCCGATGTGGATATGAAGCTGCCCATCGCCTTTGCCCTCAGAGGAGAGGTAACAGAGCCCATCCTCCCCCCTGTTGATCTGCTTGGTATCGGAGAACTCTCCTTTGCCCCTATCGAGGAGGCACGTTACCCTATCTGGAGCATCAAAGAGCACATTCTAAGCAACCCTCATCTCGGTGTCGTTGTCAATGCCGCCAATGAGGTTGCCATTGAAGCATTCAAAAAAGAGCAGTGCAGCTTCTTTGGAATGAGTGAAATAGTGTTGGATGCCTACAGGCATTTTGAAGATGTGGTACCAAACAGTATTGAAGATATTATCACGATCGATCGAGAGGTCAGAGCCTATGCAACAGCCCTGTAGGGTGTTGTCCCCTGACAACACACTTATGCATTCATGTTTCATTGGTGCTGTGCCCTCACAGCACCCTACGGAGGTAAGTATGAGTCGTTATAACAAGACTCTCATATTACACGGTTGGGGCGGCAGTGACTATCCGCACTGGCAGGCACATCTTGCTATGGAAGTAGCCAAAAACTACGGTACGGTCAGCTTCCCGCTGATTCAGCACCCCCACTACCCCTCCAAAAACCGCTGGA